>CAMFLH010000067.1 GCA_945957295.1 uncultured Uliginosibacterium sp. | reverse complement strand
ATTTAAGCTGCTTGATCCAGTAGACCTTGATACTGGTGAGCGGCACGCCTGAAGAGTCACTTCGAGCACTGCCAATCACATCCATCGCAGCAGCCCCCGAGATGATCTTCCCAAAAACTGCATAGCCGTTGGCACCCAGAACGGAAGAGTCGTAGTTAAGTGCGAGGTTGTCGGCGGTATTCACGAAGAACTGTGACGTCGCAGAATTTGCTTGGTCGGTCCGCGCCATCGCCAAAGTCCCGCGAACATTACTCAAACCGTTATTGCTCTCCAGCACGATCGGTGCATAGAGCGGTTGTTTCACCTTCATGTCATTGCTGTAGCCACCGCCTTGAAACACGAATGACGGCACCACGCGGTGAATCAATGTGTCGCTATAAAATCCTGCCGCGACGTACTTGAGAAAGTTATCTACCGTCACCGGTGCTTTAGCCGGGTAGAGTTCAAAGACCATCTCGCCGCTGCTTGTCAGCATGCATACGGTTGGGAACGCACTGGCGTTTGATGCGGAAACACCGACATCACTGCAGGATGCCGCGGGAGGTGTTGTTGGCTGGCTGGTCGAGGTATCGCTTTCTGACGACCCGCCGCCACATCCAAAAAGGAGAGATAGAACAAAGATCGTGGCTATCGATCTTGCTCGCAACATGTTGATCATGGGAGTTCCAAACCTAGGTCAAAGTGATGAAGGCGGCGCGCAAACGCGCAACGCCAACATTATCACTCAGGAGAGAAGCGACCGGATCCCAGCTCTATTGCCCGCCAAGGAACAACGCGAGCTCTAATGGCGGCTCGTCAGGTCACGTAGCCCTGCAAACGGCTCTCGATGATGCGCGGGTTGTCGCCGTGGGCGATGCCGACCAAGCCATCGACCAGCATTTCGCGCACCGCGACGAGTTGCGAAATATGGGCCTGCAGTTTCTTTGCGATCGGCAGAAAGATTAGGTTGGCCGAGCCCACGCCGTAGATCGTGGCGACGAAAGCCACAGCGATACCGGCACCTAGCTTGGAGGGGTCGGAGAGGTTCTCCATCACATGGATCAGGCCCATCACTGCGCCGAGAATGCCGATGGTGGGCGCATAACCGCCCGCGGCCTCCCAGACTTTGGCGCTGGTTTTCATCTGCTGCTCCCAAGCGCCGATCTCAACCTCCAGCACCTCGCGCAACCGATCGGGCTCAACACCATCTACCAACAGCTGCAGCCCTTTGGCGGCGAAGCTGTCTTTCAGCCCCATCGCCTGCCCTTCCAGCGCGAGCAGACCTTCCTTACGGGCAATCCCGCTCCACGACACGATCTGTTCGATCACGCGGCGAAACGGCGGCACCGGCGGCACGAAGATCCATGCCCCCATCCGAAGCCCCTGCCGGAATACCGTGAACGGACTCTGCAGCATCACCGCGCCCAGTGTGCCGCCGATCACGATCAGGAAGGCCGTCGGCTGCACCAGCGAGCCGATGTGGCCACCCTCCAGCACTTGCCCGCCAACGATGGCAGTCAAGCCGACGATCAGGCCGAGGATGCTGATCTTATCCACGGCGCGCGCCCCGTTCAGATCGACGCACGGCGCCCGCGGGCGCTGGCTGCATGGCTACGCACCTGGCCCGAAATGCGCGAACGCAGGCGGGCAATGGCCTGGCTGTGCAGCTGGCAGACACGCGATTCGGACACGCCGAGCACTTCGCCGATTTCACGCAGGTTCAGGTCTTCCTCGTAGTAGAGGCCCATCACCATCTTTTCGCGCTCGGGCAGATCGTCGATCGCCTTGATCAGCGATTCGCGCATCTTCTTGTCTTCCAGCATGTCGAGCGGGTCCGCTTCGTTGCCGGCGACGTGGCGTTCGAGGAAGTCTTCTTCTTCCTCGTCGCTGAAGTCCTCGAAGTACACCAGCTGATAGCCGCGCGCCTCCTGCAGCATCTTCTGATAATCCGCCAAGGTCATGCCGAGCGTTTCAGCCAGTTCCTTCTCGGTCGGCTGGCGGCCGTGGCGCTGCTCCAACTGGTGGATCGCGCTTTCGATTCGGCGCATCTCGCGGCGCAAGCTGCGCGGCAACCAGTCGTTTTCACGCAGGCCGTCAAGCATGGCACCGCGGATACGCTGCACGGCGTAGGTTTCAAACTGAGCACCAAGGCCTTCTTCGTAGCGCCCGATCGCGTCGAGCAGGCCCAGCATGCCATTCTGGATGATGTCTTCAACCTGCACGCTCGCCGGCAGTTTGGCCATCAGGTGATACGCAATACGCTTCACCAGTGGAACGTACTGCGTGACGAGTTGATTCTTGTCTAGCGTTCCCGATGCGGTGTACATCGTGTGACTCTCTCTTCTACGGTCTCGTTCGAGGCTTCGGGCGAAGCCTCCCTGCCGTCACTACTCACACTATCGGCCGCCTGAGAGGGAAATTGAGCCCTATTTCAGGAATTTTTCTAACGGATCACAGGGCAAGCGCCATCGAGGCGCGTTGCCTTCGCCGCGCCAAACCCAGCACGCGATCCAGAAATACGCTGTCCGTCGTACTGTCCGAAGCTGCCGCAGCAGCTGCTGCGCACGCATCAAGCCCCTTCACCCTGCGCAAGGCAAGATTCGTTTGCCGGTGCCCCACCAGAATCAGATTAGCGAGCAAGGCCTCTGCCTCATCTTGATCACGCGGATTCGCCAAGGCGAGGTCGATTTGCGGCCACGGGCCACCATCGAGCTGCTTGATCATGGCGTAGGCCTCGGTGATCGCACGCGGAGAGCCATCTACCACCACCACCATACGGTGCGCCGCGCTCGCCAAGGGCGACAGGCTGCGACGCTCATCCGGCCGTGCATGGATCAGCCACAGATCGCAGCCCCGCTGCAGCGCGCGGCATGTATCGGCAAACCGCTCGCTGAGCACGCGGTCCGCACCGTTAAGCGCACGCGCCAGTCGCGCCGACGAGTACAGCGACAACCCAGGCCCAGCTTCGACACGCGCTGCGTCAAGCGACACATGCCGCTCCACCGCTTGCAGAAGATCGAAGCGTGCCGCAGCGCCGAGTGCATCGGCAAGGTTGCCGCAACTCGCCATCTCATCAAACACGGTGACTTGGCGCCCACCTTGTGCGCGGGTCAGCGCTTGCCCCGCCAGCCAGTGCATCGCACCGGCCCCGAAGGCACTCACCGCCACCACTTGCGGCGGAGCGCGGCGCAACAGGCGGCGCAGGCCAGCAGCTTGATCCTCGAATCCGGGTTTCATGCGCGGGCTCCGTCATTGTCACGATTACGGGGGGCCGAGCTGAGCAGGCCGGCATCTTCCGGCGTCAGGCGGAAAGGCGAATCCGGCGCCAGCTCGCGCAGCGCGCGGTGCGTCAGCCATGCGCGATTCGGCAGGTGCAGGTCCTCCGGCACGCGCTGGCCGTTTGCGATGTAGTACGCGCGCAGTTCGTGGCGGATCACCACATCCAGCGCCGGCGCCAGCGAGGCTGCTTCGTCGGTCTTGCTCAGGATGCAACCGGCCAGATCCGGCCCCTCGTAGGCACGCACCACGTCTTCCAGCGTATCGCCGCGGCTGGTCGAATTGAGCAGCAACAGCCGGCGCACGTGGCCGGCACCCGACAACATCGCTGCCTGCTCGGCCACCATCTTGTCGCGCTGGCTCATGCCGATCGTGTCGATCAGCACCATGTGCTTGCCCGCCAGATCCTGCAGCGTGCGGCGCAGTTCGGAGGCATCGCGCACCGTATGAACTTGCACGCCAAGAATGCGGCCGTAAATGCGCAGTTGCTCGTGCGCGCCGATCCGGTAGCCGTCGGTGGTGATCAGTGCGAGGCGGTCGGCGCCATGGCGCACCACACAGCGGGCCGCCAGTTTGGCTGCCGTGGTGGTCTTGCCGACGCCGGTCGGCCCCACCAGTGCGTAAACACCACCACGTTCAATCAGGTCTGATTCGGATTCGAGCGTCAGCATGCGCCGGCTGATCTGGTTGCGGACCAGGCTGCGCGCCTGATCGGCCGTCACATCGCCCGGCACCACTTCAGCCAGCTCGCGCGACAGTTGCGCAGAGAAGCCTGCTTCAAGCAGTTCGCTCATGATCTGCGCACGCACCGGTGCGCCGCGCGTCAGCTCGCCCCAGGCGAAGCCCGCGAGCTGGCGCTCGATCATGCCGCGGATGGCGCCCATTTCATCCGCCATCTTGGCGTTGGCGGCTTCCAGCGCGCGCACCTTCTCGGCGGCCGCAGCTTCTGCGGCTTGGCGGGCAAGTTCGGCGGCCTGCAACTCGGCCTTCTGCTCAGCTTGCCGATCACGGCGTGCGGCCGGAGCGCTAGGCTGGCGTGCCGGACGCGGGTAGTCGTCGGCCGCTTCGGCACGCAGTTCAGCACGCTGAGCCCACGGATTCTCCGGCGGCGTGCTGCGTTCCAGCGGTGGTTCTTCAGGGCGGCCGTAGCGGTCGACACGCGGCGGAATGAACGGGCGGATCTGCGCATGCGGGTCACTCACCGCATGCGGCACACCTTCCGCCAGCCCCTGATTGAGCGACATGTCACTACCGCCAGCACGCGCAACACGGGTACTGAGGCTGACACGGAAATCCGCATCGTCGCTCGCTGGCGCCTGCATTCGTGGCGCAGCAGCGCGCGGCTGCGCCGCCTCGACGCGGATCGGCGCTGTGGCCGGTGCCGGGGCGGGCGGCGTCGGTGCAGCGGCCGCGCGCGTTTGCGCACGAATACCAGCCTGCACCGCGCCGACCTCTTCGCTCGGCAGCGCAAGGATTTCGACGCCACCATCAACCGCCCGGTTCGAAAGCACTACGGCGTCGTTGCCGAGTTCTTCCTTGACGAGCCGAAGCGCGTCGCGGGCGGTGCGGCCGTAGTAACGCTTGACGTTGATCATCGTGAGCCTCCGGTGCTGCTTGCCTTGCGCGGCTAGGGCCGCAAATCTTCTATCCCGTGTCAGCAAGTGCCATTCCACCCTGCGGTGGACACATCTGGCATTGCCTGGGACCGATTATTCGCTGCCGACCACCGCGGCAAGCGGCAGAACACGCCGGGAAAAACCGGCCATTTCTGCCGCATGACATGCCGCAATGAAAAATGGCGCCCGCAGGCGCCATCGAGATCCGGAAGCTGGAATCACCCCTTGCCACCAATGATTGCGGTGACACGGATGTTGCGCGACTCGGGCACCTCGGAGTTCGCCAGCACGCGCATGTTCGGCACGGCACGGCGCAGGAAGCGCGCGAGCAACCACCGCAACTGGTTGGGCACCAGCAGCACCGGCGGCAAACCGAGGTCTTCCTGCCGCTGCGCAGCCCCAGCGGCTTCGCGCATGAGGTTGTCGGCAAGATTGGGCTCCAGCACACCCTCGCCGCCGCCAGACTGCATCGCCTGCAGCAGCAGGCGCTCCAGCGTCGGATCGAGTGCCATGACCTGCAGCTCGACGCCGCCGGGGAACATCTGCTGCACGATCGCACGGCCCAGCGCTGTGCGGACACGCGCGGCGAGCTCCATCGGGTCCTGCGTGCGGGTCGCCTGCTCCGCCAGTGTCTCGATGATGGTGCGCATGTCGCGGATGTTGACGCCCTCTTCCAGCAGGTACTGCAACACACGTTGCAGCACATGCAGCGGCATGAGCTTGGGCACCAGATCCTCGACCAGCTTGGGCGAATCCTTCGCGATGTGATCGAGCAGCGACTGCGTCTCGGTCCGCCCGAGCAGATCCGCCGAATGCCCGATGATCACGTGGTTCAGGTGCGTAGCGACGACGGTGCTTGCATCGACCACGGTATAGCCCATCGCATGCGCCTGCTCGCGCAAGCCCGCTTCGATCCAGATCGCCGGCAGGCCGAACGCCGGATCGCGCGTCTGGTTGCCAGGCAAGGGGCCGCTGACCCGGCCCGGGTTGATCGCCAGATACATGCCCGGATAGGCGTCGCCGGTGCCGATCTCGACGCCCTTGAGCGTGATGCGATAAGCGTTCGGGCGCAGCTCCAGGTTGTCGCGGATATGCACCGGCGCGGCGAGGAAACCAACGTCCTGCGCGAACTTCTTGCGCAGCCCGCGGATACGGCGCAGCAGCTCGCCGTCCTGTCCCTTGTCCACCATCGGGATAAGCCGGTAACCGACCTCCAGACCCAGCACATCCACCGGCGTCACATCCGCCCAACTCGCCTCGTTGGATTCGGCCGGCGCCGTCGGCGTGGGTGCGGCGAACGATTCAGCGGCCTCAGCGTCCGCCTTCGCTTTCTTGCTCAGATGCCACGCGCCCCAACCAAATGCCGATGCCAGCAGCAAGAAGACGAAGTTCGGCATGCCGGGGATCAAGCCCATCAGGCCCAGGATCGCGGCGGTCAGCAGCATCACGGTCGGGTTGGCAAAAACCTGGCCGATGACTTGGGCACCGACGTCCTGATCATCGCCGACGCGCGACACCACCATACCGGCCGCCACCGAAATTACCAGCGCGGGCAACTGGGCAACCAGACCGTCGCCAATCGCCAGCAAGGTGTAGACCTTGCCCGCCTCAGCCGCCGACAGGTCGTGCTGGACGATGCCGACGATCAGCCCACCGAACACGTTGATCACCATGATCAGGATGCCGGCCACGGCATCGCCGCGCACGAATTTCGAGGCACCGTCCATCGCGCCGTAGAAGTCCGCTTCTTGGCTGATCTCCGAACGGCGGCGCTTGGCCTCCTTGTCGTCGATCAGACCGGCGTTGAGATCGGCGTCGATCGCCATCTGCTTGCCCGGCATCGCATCCAGGGTGAAGCGGGCGCCGACCTCGGCGATCCGCCCAGCGCCCTTGGTGATCACGACAAAGTTGATCACCGTGAGGATGATGAACACGATGATGCCGACTGCCGTATTGCCACCGACGAGGAAGTGGCCAAACGCCTCGATCACCTTGCCTGCAGCGTCCGGGCCGGTGTGCCCTTCGAGCAGCACAACCCGCGTCGAGGCAACGTTCAAGGACAGGCGCAACAAGGTGGTGGTCAGCAACACCGTCGGGAAGGCCGAGAAATCCAGCGGCTTGCGGGTGTACATCCCCACCAGCAGAACCATCACCGCCACCGCAAGGTTGAAGGTGAATAGCAGATCGAGCAGGAAGGCCGGCAGCGGCAACACCATCATCGCCAGCACCATCACGATCAGGATGGGGGCGGCGAGCTGGCGGATGTTGGCCGGCGAGAAAATCTCGCGCAGGTCTAGTGTGTTGGCGTTACTGGCCATGCTTCGGCTCCTTCAACGCGGCAACCGCTGCGCCCTGCGCAGCGGTCATCCGGCAAGTTCTGATCTGCATTTTCATTGCGGCGCCCCTGGCACGCCGTGGGCCGGGTCCAGCTTCGATGGCACCGGCAGGTGCGAGGGCTCGGCAGGCGGCGTCGCGCCGTTTGCCGCGGCGTGGCGCAAGGTGAAGACCCAAGCCATCACTTCGGCCACCGCGGTGTAGAGCGCGGCAGGCACCTCGTCGCCGATTTCGGTATGGCGATACAGCGCGCGGGCAAGCGGCGGTGCTTCCAGCAGCGGCACCTGGTTGGCGCGCGCCACCTCTCGGATCTGCTGCGCCACCAGGTCGCTCCCCTTCGCCACCACGCGCGGCGCGCGCATCGAGGTGCCGTCGTAGCGAATCGCCACCGCGTAGTGCGTCGGGTTCGTAACCACCACATCCGCCTTGGGCACTTCCTGCATCATGCGGCGGCGAGCCATTTCGCGCTGGCGCTGACGGATGCGACCCTTGATCTGCGGGTCGCCTTCCTGCTGTTTGAATTCCTGCTTCAGCTCATCCTTGGTCATGCGCAGCTTGCTGTAGTACTGCCACAGCTGGAACGGCACATCCACCAGCGCGATCAGCACCAGCCCAGACACCAGCGTCAGCGAGGAAGCCAGAATCATCTGGGCGAACTCGGAGAGGCCCGGCTCCACCGCCATCACCATCAGGTGTAGCGACTGCTCGCCGCGCGACTTCATGACCGAGTAGCCGATCGTGCCAATAAGCACCGCCTTGAGCAGCGCCTTCACCAGCTCGGACAACCCGTGCATCGAAAACAAGCGCATCAGGCCGGACACCGGATTCAGGCGCGAGAACTGGAACGAGAAGGCCTTCGTGGAAACGTTGAATCCACCCACTGCAATCGGCCCCGCCACCGCCGCAATCACCAGCACCAGGAACAGCGGCAGCAAGGTCGTCAGCCCGTCGGTGAAGAGGTCTGACAGTGCGCTGATCATCAGCGCCGGGTCTTTGGTCTGGGCGGGTTCAAGTGATAGCCCTGCTCGCGTGAGCTGCGCCATGCGCTGATAGAGCCAGCCCCCCAGCACCCACATGGTCGCGACACCGCCGAGCAGAACGACGAGACTACCCAGCTCGCGCGAACGGGGGACGTTGCCCTCCTGGCGAGCTTGCTCAAGCCGTCGGCCTGATGCTGGTTCTGTACGTTCGAGGTCGCTGTCTTCAGCCATGGCGCATGAACTCCGTGTCGCCGATTATCGGCGTCGGAGGCCAGCGCAAGCCTGCAATAAGGTCGGGTTAACAGCCGCTATTCGCGGCGCCCAACCGCCTCGACGCAGCGATTCAGGTAACCCTGAACTGGTCTGAGGCTTCGATCATCTCCTTCGAGACGTCATCGAGCTCGCGGCTTTGGTCCGCAATTTCGCGTGTCGCCGCGCTGGTGGCATCTGCCATCTCTGCCACCTTTTCGACATGCCGTGCAAGCTCGTTGGCCGCCAGGCTCTGTTCCGACAATGCAGTCGAGATTGACTGAACGACCTCACCTACCCGGCGTGCGTGCTGGGTGATTTCGTCGATCGTAGAGCCCGCCGCGCCGGCGTGCTGCACACCAAGCTGCACCCGCTCCACCGCCTCGGCAATGCTTCCCAGCACGGAATCCTTGGCGCCGCGCATCTCGCTCATCATGGTGGCAATTTCATTGGTCGCGAGCGTCGTCCGTTCGGCCAACTTGCGGACTTCATCGGCCACCACCGCAAAACCACGCCCGGTCTCGCCGGCCCGCGCGGCCTCAATCGCGGCGTTGAGCGCGAGCAGATTCGTCTGATCCGCGATCTCCTTGATGATGCCCACCACTTGCGTCGCCTTTTCGGAACGGGCGCCCAAGTCCTCCACCAACGCCGAGGCAGTCTCAATCACACCAGCAATCGAGCTCATCTCCGACACCGCAGCCTTGACCACGCCACTGCCCGACGACGCAGCGGCGGCCGATTCACGTGCTAGATCACGCGCATTCCCGGCGTGGCTCTCGATTTCGCTGATCTGCTGCGTCATCTGCTGAACCGCAGCGGCCATAGCGCTGGTTGAACCGGTGTTCTCCGCAGCCGAATGCGCAATGCGCTCGGCGCTGGCTGCCAGCTTGGTCGCCAGCGCGGCGGCGTGGGCCGAGGTGTCTCGCATGCCCGTCACCATCAGGCGCAGCTTCGACTGCATCGTCTCCGCCGCCGCGATCAACGGGCGCTCTTTCGCCGCGTGCCCCGCAAAAGCGAAATCGAGCTGCCCACGCCCCACGGCTTCGGTAAAGCGGGCGATCACCATGCCGTCCATCACCATCGCGCGAAGCATGAAGGCCATGTAGCACAGCAGCGCCGTCTCGATCACTACATACAAGGCGTGCAGCAGCACGACGCCGACACCTGCAGCGCGGGGAAAAACAAAGACCGCGGCACCGTTGCTCTGCAGCCATGCGAACAGAAGGTGGTGCACGGCAATCACGCCGGCAGCTGCGACCAAGGGCTTCCAATCGCAGTAGAGCAGCAAGAAAGCCAGCAGCACGAAGATGCCAAAGTGAGTTTCCAGCATCCCGCTTGACTGATGAATCAGCAGCGCCGACAACACCATCGCCGCCGATGCCACGGCGACCCGGGTGATCAGCACGCCAGCCAAAGTGCGCGTCAGCACGAAAGGCACCAGCACCGTCGGCACGCCAACCAGCAGCGCGGCAGCGATCGTTCCATTAGTCGCGCCGAGCGCAACACACACAACGAGGTGCGCAACCAGCACCCAGCCAAGCAAACGATCCGCGCGGCCGCGGAATTCAAGGAAGGACAAATCTGCTTGCGTCGTGGCGGACATCAGGAGGACTCCTTTGGCACTGAAGTACAGATCTGACCGAGCCATCCGGCCCGGTACTCGAACCACGCCAATCCACCCAGTACGCTGCCGAGCCAACAGACCAGCAGCACCCAGGCGCCATACCTGCGAGACAGGGACCAGACAATTTCCATTCGGGCCTTATCGGCCACACCAGAAGGAACTTGATGCGAAGAGCGGCAGCACAAAAGAAAAGGCCGCCCTGTGGGACGGCCTTCAAGGAGAGAGTCGATGCGTGGGAACCACCCCACGAATTACTTAACGAACCGGATCTCTCCCGACTTTAGGGCTGGGCAAACAAATTTCAGCCCTTCGCAGCCTTATCGATGCCGGCCATGATCTCGCCGATGGCATCTTCGAGGCCGCCCCAGCCGAGCACCTTGACCCACTTGCCCGGCTCGAGATCCTTGTAGTGCTCGAAGAAGTGCACGATCTGGCTGCGCAGCAGCTCGGGCAGGTCGTCGAGGCTCTTGACGCGGTCGTACAGCGACGTGGTCTTGCTGATCGGCACTGCGATCAGCTTGGCGTCCTCGCCACCTTCGTCCTGCATCTTCAGCATACCGATCGCGCGGCAGCGCACCACAATGCCCGGCAGCAGCGGGAATGGGGTCACCACGAGCACATCAACCGGATCGCCGTCACCGGCGATCGTGCAGGGAATGTAGCCGTAGTTGCACGGATAGTGCATCGAAGTACCCATGAACCGGTCGACAAACATTGCGCCGGTTTCTTTGTCGACTTCGTATTTGATCGGATCGGCGTGGGCCGGAATTTCGATGATGACGTTGAATTCGCCCGGGGCCTTGCTGCCCGGCGTGACGTTGTGAAGGCTCATGTCGGTCTCTCTCTGTGATTTGGGAACGCGCAGAGTTGAATTTTACCACCCCAAGCTTACGGGTTGCTGCACCGCACCCAAACCAGCGGACTTGCGCTGGATCAGACCGGCCGCGCCGCGCGTTGCGCTGGGGGACGAGCGTCCATTAGGATGCCGCAGCGCCCGCGATCGCGGAGTTCTTACGACACGGACGCCAAGAGAGTCGCTTCAGGCAGTTTGACCTTACATAACAAAGGAGTTGCCCATATGTCGACGACCATGGCGTTGTATCTCGCCTTGGCCTGTGGCCTTGCAGCCGTCTTGTACGGCTTCATTTCACGCAGTTGGATTCTTTCGCAAGACCCCGGAAACGCGCGCATGCAAGAAATTGCCGGCGCCATCCAGCAAGGGGCTGCGGCTTACCTCGCAAGGCAATACAGGACAATCGCCATCGTCGGCGTGGTCCTTGCAGTGCTGATCGGTATCTTCCTTGATCTCACCACCGCGGGCGGCTTCGTCGTCGGCGCCATCCTCTCCGGCGCTTGCGGCTTCATCGGCATGAACGTGTCGGTGCGCGCCAACGTGCGTACCGCGCAAGCAGCCACCAAGGGCATCGGCCCGGCGCTGAACGTGGCGTTCCGCGGCGGCGCAATTACCGGCATGCTGGTTGTGGGCCTCGGCCTGCTCGGCGTCGGCCTGTTCTTCTGGTACGTCAGCAAGGGCGCAACCGTGGCCGATTCGGCCACGCTCAAGCCGCTGCTGGGCTTCGCCTTCGGCTCATCGCTGATCTCGATCTTCGCGCGTCTGGGCGGCGGCATCTTCACCAAGGGAGCCGACGTTGGCGCCGACCTGGTCGGCAAGGTTGAAGCCGGCATCCCGGAAGACGACCCGCGTAACCCCGCGGTTATCGCCGATAACGTTGGCGACAACGTGGGCGACTGCGCCGGCATGGCGGCCGACTTGTTCGAAACCTATGCCGTGACGCTGATCGCGACGATGGCGCTGGGCGCCCTGATGGTCGCCGGCGCGCCACTGAACGCGGTGATCTACCCGCTGGTGCTCGGCGGCGTATCGATCATCGCGTCGATCATCGGTTGTAGCTTCGTCAAGGCCAGCCCCGGCATGAAGAACGTGATGCCTGCGCTGTACCGCGGCCTTGCGGTGGCAGGCGTACTGTCGCTGATCGCCTTCTACTTCGTGACCACGGCACTCTTCCCGCAGCCGGTGCAGCTCGCCAGCGGCGGCACGATCACCGCGATGGCGTTGTTCGGCGCCTGCGTAGTCGGCCTGGTGCTGACGGCGGCGATGGTCTGGATCACCGAGTACTACACCGGCACCGACTACAAACCGGTGCAGCACATCGCACAGGCCTCGACCACTGGTCACGGCACCAACATCATCGCCGGCCTCGGCGTTTCGATGAAGTCCACTGCCTGGCCGGTGCTCTTCGTGTGCGTCGCAATCTTCGTTGCCTACTGGCTCGCCGGCCTGTTCGGCATCGCCGTTGCGGCAACGTCGATGCTCAGCATGGCGGGGATCGTCGTTGCACTCGACGCCTACGGCCCGATCACAGACAACGCCGGCGGCATCGCAGAAATGGCTGAGCTGCCGGATAGCGTTCGCGACATCACCGATCCGCTCGACGCCGTCGGCAATACTACGAAGGCCGTGACCAAGGGCTACGCCATCGGCTCAGCAGGCCTCGCCGCACTGGTACTGTTCGCCGACTACACGCACGCGCTCGAAACCAAGGGCCTGCACGTCAGCTTCGACCTCTCCAACCACATGGTCATCATCGGCCTCTTCATCGGTGGCCTGATTCCCTACCTGTTCGGTGCGATGGCGATGGAAGCCGTTGGCCGTGCTGCGGGCTCGGTGGTTGAAGAAGTCCGCCGCCAGTTCCGCGAGATCAAGGGCATCATGGAAGGCACCGGCAAGCCGGAATACGGTCGTGCCGTCGACATGCTGACCAGCGCCGCGATCAAGGAGATGATCGTCCCGTCGCTGCTGCCGGTGGTGGTGCCGATCGTGGTCGGCCTGCTGCTCGGCCCGGCCGCACTGGGTGGCCTGCTGATGGGCACGATCGTGACCGGCCTCTTCGTTGCGATCTCGATGTGCACCGGCGGTGGTGCATGGGATAACGCGAAGAAGTACATCGAGGACGGTCACTTCGGTGGCAAGGGCTCGGAAGCGCACAAGGCCGCCGTGACCGGCGACACTGTGGGCGACCCGTACAAGGACACTGCCGGCCCCGCGGTCAACCCGCTGATCAAGATCATCAACATCGTCGCGCTGCTGATCGTGCCGCTGCTGTAAGCACCTCAGATAGGAGACAAGAAAAACGGCCGCATTCAGCGGCCGTTTTCAATTCAGGCGCCGACTTCACCCGGCGCCGGCAACACTGCAGCACATTCAGTCTGCGTCGAACCCCGCATCGCGGATCGCAGCCTTCAGTGTGTCAAGCGCAACGCTTTGCGGATCAAAGCGCACGCAGGCCTCTTTCAACTCCAGCGATACCTGCGCCTCAGCAACACCCTGCAGCGCCAGTAGCACCCGTTCCACCGAACGCACGCAACCTTGGCAGCTCATGCCGCCAACCGAAATCTTCGCAGTATCCATCGTCGTCACCTCGCCACCATCACCGGGCAGTGGGCAAGCTGCACCACTCGCGCCGCCACCGACCCGATCAACACTTTCTCAAGCACGCTGTGTCCGCGCGCCCCCAACCAAATCCAGTCACACCCCCGGTCGACCGCGAACGCGACGATTGTTTCCGCGGGATGCCCGATCAAAACCTGCTCCTCAAAGCTCAGCCCAGCCGCACGCAGGCGGCTGGCCGCCGGCGCCATCGCGATCCGCCCTTCGTCGCTGTAGTAACG
Source organism: uncultured Uliginosibacterium sp. (assembly GCA_945957295.1). Lineage (GTDB taxonomy): Bacteria > Pseudomonadota > Gammaproteobacteria > Burkholderiales > Rhodocyclaceae > Niveibacterium. Next base: position 7,303 of record CAMFLH010000067.1, on the reverse strand, counting down.
GTCCAGCGCGCTCGTTTCAACATGGCGAGTCGCAAAGGTCATTGGTACCGGGTTATGCACCGTAACCAGCACGATCGCAGGCGGCGCGGCGAAGAACTTTACCGCGCGCAGCAGCGCGTCCACGGCGGCAAGCGATGCCGCAGAACCATCCGTAGCAAGTAGGATTTTCATTGCGATCCCTTTCTTATACGTGGCAGATCACGCCCTGCCACAGCTTGCCACCCAAGGTGGCAGCATTCGCCAACCCGAATACCCCGAAGCCCAGCACCACGAGCCCGGCGCCAAAACGCAGCCACGACCGCTGCAACCAACTGCGTAGCCGCGCAGCAAACAATCCGGCCAGCATCAGGTTGGGCAGGGTTCCCAGGCCGAACGACAACATCAGCATCGCGCCGCGTGCCGCGGAGCCGGACACCAAGGCCGTCGCGAGGATGCTGTAGACCAGGCCGCACGGCACAAACCCCCACACCAGGCCAAGCGGATAGGCATTGAGCGGCGTGCGTGCCGGAATGAAGCGCGCACCGTACGGCCGCAACTTCGCCCACAAGCGGCCGCCAAGCCGCTCAATCGGCGCAAGTGGCGCAGTAACGCCCGCCAGATACAGCCCGAGGAGTACCAGCAGCAGATTCGCCAGCACGTAGAAAGTGATCTGCACCGGCAGCAAGCGATTGAGCAGAAAGCCGGTCGAGCCAATCGCACCGAGTACGGTACCGGCAAACGTATAGCTGCTGATGCGCCCAAGGTTATACGCCAGATGGATCGGCCACATGCGCCGGGCCTGCCCCGGCGCGTTGACCGTCAGTGCGGCAACCAATCCGCCGCACATTCCGACGCAGTGCGTTCCACCCAGCAAACCAATCAGCGCCGCAGCAAGGTATCCCGCTTCAGGCATCACGCAACATCCCGGTACCGCCCCGAGGGGCAATCCGTAAGTTTAGCGGCCGTCCCGCGCTCAGATCACCTTGGAGTAGCGAACAACCTCGCGATCACCGCGCAGATGTGCGTCGAACACCATCGCAAGCACACGCGCCAACATGCGTCCAGGGACCGTTACCTCAACGCCCTTGTCGGTCACGACACAGAGCCCGTCACGCTCGCGCGCCCGCAAGGCTTCGATCTCGACGGCAAAATACTCCGCGAAGTTGATCCCCCACGCCTGCTCGAAGGCCGCGTAATCGAGCGAGAAATGGCACATCAGGCTTTGGATGACGGCATAGCGAAGCTGGTCGTCGAACGTCATCTCGTAGCCGCGCACGATCGGCAGTTCATCGCGATCGAGCGTTTCGTAGTAAGCCTCAAGCGTCTTCGTACTCTGCGCGTAAGCCGGGCCAACCTTGCCGATGGACGAGACGCCAAACCCCAGCAGATCGCAGTCCGAGTGTGTCGAATAGCCTTGGAAATTGCGGTACAGCCGGCCGTTGCGTTGCGCCACCGCCATCTCGTCATCGGGCTTCGCGAAGTGATCCATGCCGATGAACACGTAGCCCGCCTGGGTCAGCTTCGCGATCGCCATGCCAAGGATCTCGAGCTTCTGATCCGCACTCGGCAAATCGTCGGCGTTAATCCGCCGCTGCGGCATGAAGCGCGTCGGCAGATGGGCGTAGTTGTATAGCGCCAGCCGGTCCGGCCCGATTTCGAGCACACGGTCAAGGGTCTGGCTGACGCGCTCAACGCTCTGGAACGGCAAGCCGTAGATCAGATCGATGCTGACCGAGCGGAAACCATTCGCCCGCGCAGCCGCAATAACTGCCGCAGTCTCTTCGACAGACTGGATGCGGTTCACGGCTTTCTGCACCACCGGATCGAAGTCCTGCACCCCGACGCTCATGCGGTTGAAGCCCTCGGCACCTAGCAGCGCAACCGTCTCGGCGGACACACGGCGCGGGTCGACCTCGATCGAATATTCACCACCCGGCATCAGCGTGAAATGGCGGCGGATCGAGCGAAACAAATCGCGGATCTCGCTGTCCGACAGGAATGTCGGCGTGCCGCCGCCCCAGTGCATTTGTGAAACTTCGTGCGAGCCGGCAAGCTGTCCGGCGACCAGCCCCATCTCTTTATCAAGATAGCGCAGGTAGCGCTCGGCCCGGCTGCGATCCTTCGTGACGATCTTGTTGCACGCGCAGTAGAAGCAGACCGTATCGCAGAATGGAATGTGGAAATATAATGAGAGGGGTTTCTTCAGGCCGCCCTGCGCGCGCAGACCAAGATGTCTTGCGTAGTCGCTACGCCCGAAGCCCTCGTGGAACCTGTCCGCGGTCGGATACGACGTGTAGCGCGGACCGGAAACGTCGAAACGTTGGATGAGGTCGCGGTCGAAGACCGGCGTCTGCTCATTCTGATTCATTGTTTATTTTTTCTCTCTGTGGATGCCGGAAGGTGTCATGAACTCGGTCGGAGCCGTTTGATTGCCATCAACTAGCCCCCTTGGAGCACCCGCCTTGGAAAAACCCGCCACGATTCCGCTGACGGCCGTCAATCTTCGCACCGCGTGCACCCAATGTAACCTCAAGGAGCTTTGTCTTCCCGTTGGTCTTGATGATGTTGATCTCGAAAGGATCGACGGCCTCATCACGGCACGCAAGAAGGTCAAACGTCAACAGCACCTTTACCGCGCTGGCGAACCCTTCGAGGCGATCTATGCGATCCGCACCGGTTTCTTCAAGACCGATATCCTGACCGAAGACGGCCGAGACCAGGTTACCGGCTTCCAGATGGCCGGCGAGATCCTGGGTCTCGACGGCATCTCGACCGATCGACATGTGTGCAATGCCGTCGCGCTTGAGGATTCCGATGTCTGCATGATCCCGTTCGAACGGCTCGAAGAACTCTCGCGCCGAATCGAGCCCTTGCAGCGACAGTTCCACAAGTTCATGAGCCGCGAAATCGTGCGCGAGCAGGGCATCATGATGCTGCTCGGTTCAATGCGCGCGGAAGAGCGGCTTGCGGCCTTCCTGATCAACCTCTCGCAGCGCATGCGCCTGCGCGGTTATTCAGCGTCCGAGTTCCATTTGCGCATGACGCGCGAGGAAATCGGTTCGTACCTCGGGCTGAAGTTGGAAACGGTCAGCCGGGCCTTCTCAAAGTTTCAGGATGACGGACTTATCAGCGTGCATCAAAAGCACATCCAGATCCTCGATGCAGATGGCCTGCGTCGTCTGATCGGTCGCGCAAACGTCTGATCACGCCCAGGGGTTCGGCCGCTTCGTCAGCGCGACCGAAACGATGTAGCCCAGCACCAGCAAAGCGGCCGCAAACGCGGCCGCTTTTGTTTGGCGGGTGCGCCCACGCTTCAACGCGTACGTGCCCAATACGATATAAGCGAGTAGGCCCAAGACTTTTGCGGTAAGCCAGTCATCGTAAAACGGCGCAGCACGAAGCGCCCAAGCAAGAGCGACCGCGGACCCCAGCAAACCAGTATCGACGATGTGTGGCACCACCCTCACCCACCGGCCACGCACCCAGCCTGCTCCCACCAACACACCGACACCTCTCGCGACGAACCCCGTTGCCGAAAGCACAACGAAGCTGACATGAAGGTGCTTGAGCAGCAGGTAATCCATCGATCTCCCTAACGTTCCATGACGTAGTCACCGGGCGCCGCGGCCAGCGCAGGAAAGTCATTATTGCTGACGGGCGGCGGTGCGATACGTTCACCGCAGCGCTCATCCAGCCAACTGAACCAGTCATCCCACCAGCTGCCGACTCGGTGCTCCGCACGATCCCGCCAACCATGCGCACTGTCGGTGCGGTGCGCTGCCGAAATCCAGTACTCGCGTTTCGGAGGCTGAACCGGCGGGTTAACGATACCGAGGATATGGCCGCTCGACGAGAGCACGAAACGCTTGTCCCCGCGCACGAAGTTCGCAACGCGGAAAGCTTGCCGCCAAGGCGCGATGTGGTCATCTTCGGCGGCAACGGCATAGAGCGGCTGCGTGATCCGACCAAGATCCAGCGCTTCACCGGCAACCGTCAGCGCATCGGGCTCGATCAGGCGATTCTTCAGGTACAGCTCGCTCAGATACCAGGCGTGCATCGCATAGGGCATGCGCGTGGTATCCATGTTCCAGTACAACACATCGAACGAGGGCGGCTTCTCGCCCATCAGATAGCCCTGAACCACGTACTGCCAGATGAGGGGGTTCGAGCGAAGCAGGCGGAACGAGGCCGCCATGTCGCGGCCGTCGAGATACCCCCGCTGCTCCATGGCCCGTGTCAGATAGCGAACGCTTCCCTCGTCGATGAATACCTCGACATCACCCGGCTTGGCAAAGTCGACCAGGGTCGTGAACAGTGTCCAGTGCGCAACCGGCATGGCTTCAGCCGTGTAATGGCGGTTTGCCCACGCCATGTACATCGATAGCGCGGTGCCGCCGATGCAGTAACCGACGGCGTGCACCTTCTCCGCACCCGACAGTGCGCGGGCAGTCTCGATCGTAGCCGCGACGCCTTCCTGCAGGTAGTCATCGAATCGGACATCACGCAGCGCAGCGTCCGGGTTCTTCCATGAGGTGATGTAGATGTCGAAGCCCGCGTCACGCAGATGGCGCACCAAGCTCTTCTTCGACGTCAGATCAAGGATGTAGAACTTGTTGATCCAGGGCGTCACAATCACGATCGGCATGCTGCGCACAGTATCGGCGGTAGGCGTGTAGTGGATCACTTCAACCAGACGGGTGCGGGCAACCACTTCACCTGGCGTCGTTGCCAGGTTGCGCCCGACTTTGAAGTCTGACGGGTCGGCCATGCGGATATCGCCGGCACGCAGGTCGTCGAGAAAGTTCTGCCAACCTGCTCGCAGCGTTTGCCCTTGGCTGGCGGCCGCGGCGCGCTGGGCAACCGGATTCAGGGCCAAGAAATTGGTCGGCGCAACGGCGTTCAGCCACTGCCGCCACCAGAACGCAGCGCGGCGTCGCTCGGTGCCCGACAAGCCCGGCGTGGCATACAGCATGTCCTGGGTATGCCGCGTTGACAGCAGATACCACTGCTTCAGCGCTGCCCACGAAGAGTTTTGTGACCAGACCGGATCAGAGAATCGGTTGTCGTCCGCTTGAGGACGCACCACATCAGGAACATGAGCGCCGGCAGCACGCGACAAGCTGTTGCATGCCAACGCCCAAGCATCCGCCGAAAAGCGGCTCCAACGCTCGGCAAACTCCAGCGGATGAAGGCACCACGCAATCTGCGCGTGCACCACTGGCGCTACGATGCCCAAGGGGTCTACGCTTGCAGCCACCTGCTGCCGGACCACGCCAAGCGACAACTTCTGCTCGGCAGCACGCCCTTCGCTGCCAGCGACTGCGTTTTCAACCGATTCCATGATGCCTCCTGCCCTGAACTCCCAGTTTCATGTTACTCAGCAGGAAAGCAATGGTCATTGCAGTGCAGCACGCGATTGACCGGTGTCAACGCCGCCGAATGGCTGCCGCCTAAGATCGATTTGCCGTATATCGCCGGAGGTCAGAAGATGTTCAAACACATTCTTGTTCCAACGGACGGGTCGGAATTGTCCAGCAGCACCGTCTCACGCGCGATCGAATTCGCCAAGGAGGCCGGTGCGCGCATCACCTTCTTCTTCGCCCAACAGGAGTATCCGATTCCCCTCTACGGCGAGGGGGCGCTACTGGTGCCGGTTACGCCAGACCAGTTTGTCGACGCCACAAAGAAGGAAGCCGAACGGATTCTCGCGCTTGCGCGCACTGAGGCAGAGAAAGCCGGCGTCGCATCCAACAGCGACACATCCGTCAGCGACCTACCTTACGAGGCCATTATCGAAGCAGCGAAGACGCATCGTTGCGACTTGATCTTCATGGCGTCGCATGGTCGCAAGGGCGTCGCAGGCTTCCTGCTCGGGAGCGAAACGCAAAAGGTACTGACACACACTACCGTGCCAGTTCTGGTATATCGCTGACCCGCCAAAGCAATGCGCCGGGCCCGGCGCATTGCTTAATGCATATGTGCGCCGTGATGGGGACGCGGTGGCAGGTGGTTAATTTCCTGCGGCGTGCGCATGTAGAACAGCGTTGCCAGGCTTGAAGCTGCGCAGATTGCCCAGAACCCTACAAAACCGATCGAGTACGTCGCGATCGGTGAGAACTCAACCTGAGCACCGAAGAGATAGAACTCGGCCGGGTTGATTACGGTGAAGAAAAGGGCCTCAGCGACCACCGCGACCCAGAACGAGGGCCAAAGAACCAGAACCAATTTCTGCATCGTTCGCCTCCAGAGCCAACGTGCTGCCATTGAGCACGCCAAGCAACTTTCCGCTACAGAACGAGCCGGCCCATAATCTGGCGCGGCGCCCGCCCAACATACGCGATGCTGGGCGAGGCATTATCGTCGCCGGTCCGATTCTCTTGTCAAGCGCCAGGCTTCAGCGTGAGCGCGGTCGCCGTCGGGACCGGCGCACTGACTGCGATCCGCCAGGTCTGCGCTTCGTCTTCAACCAGAAACTGCCAGCGCCCCGCAGCAAGCGGATGCATCACACCACGATAGACGTCGTCCGTGCGAACAAGAGTGACTAGCTGGTCTTGACCAGCGATCGTCGGGTGGGCAATGCGAAGACGCAACTGACTCGGCATCATGTAACCCTCATTCGCCTTCAAGACGAGAGAGACTCCACCTCCTTCGACCGTCAACTCACCCTTAAGCCCTGCCCGCCTGGCGGTCTCTTGCCGCTCAAGCGTGCGATTGATCGCGAGGCCTTCCTTGTAATAATCATCGACGACCAAACCGTCGGTATTGTGGGCGGCAAGGTAGAAGGTAATGAAACCAGCCACCACTACGGTGCCTGGCAGCCCCATGAGAATCCAGGGCCAGGGTTCCCGATACCAGGGGCGAACGGGCTTGGTTGAGTGCATTGTTGGATTCATGGCATCAGGAAAGTAGATTTTTCGCGGAGGACCACCTCGTTGTCGGTGGTGCGCAATTCAAAGTAGATTTTGTGGGCGCCCTTCGGTGCGACATCCGGTGGCACACGCACCTGAACGGTTACCGTTTTTGTCGCAGCCGGTTCCATCTGCACCTTTGCATCGCCGATCAGGCGAATGCCTTCCATACCAGTCACCGAGATCTCGGCGCTGCGCGCAGCTTCAGCCACGTTCATCAGCTGCAGCGTATAGGCGTTTTCGATTAGACCATCTTCCACCTCACGCGCCATCACCGAACGGTCGCGAATGATGTCCATCCGCACCGAGTGTCGGGAAGCGATACCCCACACAAACGCCACGCAGATACCGCATAGCACCGCGGTATAAATCAGCGTACGCGGCCGCATCACATGCGCGACGATGTCCTTGCGGCC
>CAMFLH010000066.1 GCA_945957295.1 uncultured Uliginosibacterium sp. | reverse complement strand
CGAGATTCCTCTACGTCTCGTGGGCTCGGAGATGTGTATAAGAGACAGGGCTCGTGCTGCTCGACAACCCGTTTGCGGCCCATGTCGCGGTCGGCTTGCAGGAAGACATGCTCGACGCCGTATTCGGCGGGCGCGATTACCAGGCCAGCACGATGGGCCTGACGCGCGACGAGATCGCGCTGCTGATCGTGATCTGGGCGCTGATCATCCTGCCCAAGCGCGAACGCCAGCTCGGCCGCCGCGAGCGCGACGACGACGGCCAGAACGACATGTTCGGCCAGGACAAACCGATCACTCACGGCGAGGAAGTCTCCGGCGCGATTTCCGAGGCCTCGCTGCTGGCCGACTTTGGCAGCCAGCTCGGTGGCAAAACCAAGGTGCGCAACTTCGCTCTCGGCAAGCTCGCGCGCCTGGGCTTCATTGAGCGCCGCGGCGGCATGATCCACGAAGGCCCGCTGCTCGACGTGCTGCTCGACTACCGCGTGCTGGCCGACCGAATCGTCAACGGCACGCTGGCCGATGTGCTGGCCGCTGCCGGCCATGCACTGCCGCAGACCGAGGACATGGAAGAAGACGAAGAAGAGGCCGACTTCGCGCCGGCCACCGTCTCGCCCAGCACCCCCGCCACCCCCAACACCGATTCCACGGACGCCTGATCCCGCATGTTCCACATCCGCGAAATCGAACTGGTCCACTGGGACTTCTGGCGCCGCTTCACGGTGCCGCTGGATGCCCAGATCATCACCATCGTCGGCCCCAACGGCTCCGGCAAGACCACCCTGCTTGATGCACTGCGCACCCTGTTCGCGCTGCGGTGCTCGGGTAAGCGCGAGTTCCGCCGCTATGTGCGACGCGCGAATGCCGGCGTGGCGTGGATACGCGCCACCGTGGCCAACCGGCCGGGGCCGACGGGTAAGCGCCCGTTCTTCCCCTGCCTCAAGGACGACGTCACGCTCGCCTGCCGCATCAAGCGGGCTGGCGGCGACTGGACGCGCGAATACACGATCGAAGACGGCGTCGTCGCGATCGAGGAACTCGACGAGCGTGCGCAATGGGCCGGTCTGCGCGACTACCAGACGCGGCTCGCCTACGCAGGCCTGACGCCCGCCATCGCGAAGGTGCTCGCACTCGAGCAAGGCGACACCGACAAGCTATGCGAGTACTCGCCGCGCGCCCTGCTCGACCTGGTTTTCGACGTGTTCGGCGACAAGGAAGTGCTGGACAACTACCAGACCGCACGTACCGAGCAACACACCGCGCTGCGCGAACTCGAATCGCTCGCGCTCGACTTGGAAAAACTCCGAGCCCAGGCCGAAGCCAAGCGGCTTGAGGCTGACCGCTACATGGAGTGGCGCGACCTCACACGCGAAACCCAGGCGCTCGAAGCCGAGATCATTCCACGGCTTGAAGTGGCCGATCTGACGCGCGAAATCGCCGAAGCACGCGGCAAGCTGCGCGGCGCACGCGTCGATACACGTGAACGCACCGCCGTCGTGGCCACCGCCAATGCACGGCTCGCAGAGCTCGACAGCGAACGCACACAGGCCCGCGAAGCGCTGGCCAATGCCAAGGCGCTGCTCGCCGAGCAGGACGCGCTGTGGCTCACCGCACGCGACCGCCTGCGCGACATCGATCGCCTGCTCGCCGAGCGCGATGCCTTGCGCGAACGTGTCAGCCGCGAACACGGTGCGGACGCGCTGGCAAGCGAAGAAGAAGCCTCTGCGGCGTTCGCCGCCGCCGACGCCGCACGCAGCGAGGTCCGCTCGCTCAAGGCCCGTTTCGAGGAAGTCACCGAGCAGTTGCGGCAGGCGCGCGACAAGGCCGGCCCGCCGCAGGAGGCGGACGTTCGCCGCTTCCGCAGCCTGCTCAACGACGAGGGCATCGAGCACTTCGCGCTGGCCGAACTCACCGAAGTCACCGACCCGGCCTGGCAAGGTGCGGTTGAGGCCATCCTGCGCCCCTACCGCTCGCTGCTGCTTCTCGAAGACGAGAACGACCGCCATGCCGCGTGGTCACTTGGCGAACAGGAGCGCTTCCGCCACTTCCTGGTGGCCGACCGCTCGCCCTGCCCTGGCGCGATGCCGGGCAGCCTGCTGGAAGTGGTGCGCTTTGCCGGCGATCCGCCGCGCTGGCTGGCCGACCTGCTCAACCGCATCCAGCGCGTCGAAAACGCCGACGCCGCCAAGCGCCTGCCGAAAGATCAGGACTGGATCACCCGCGACGGTTACCACCGCGAACGCCGCGGCGCACGCCACCTGGGTGTGCCCCATGAGTTCTGGTTTGGCGCACTCGCCCGCACCGCGCGGGTCGATGCGCTGAACACCGAAGTCCGCGATCTGGACGCCCGACTGCAGACCGCACAGAAGCAGCAGGACGAAGCCGACGCGCGCCTGCGCGCCTGCCGCGAGAAGCTGCTTGGCCTGCAAGCAGCCGAACTGATGGTCGCGCGGGCGTCCGAGTTTGAAGCAGCGGCACAGGAGCAAACCGTTGCCCGCGCAGCCCAGCAGGCCGCGGAAGCGCAACGCGAAGCGGCGCGTACCGAGGTCACCCGGCGCGAAGAAAGCCTGCGCGGCATCGACATCGAAGCCAACCGCCGCAAGGATGAACTGCGCGTCGCCCGCGAGGCACTGGTGCGCCTGAACGCCGACGACAAACCGCAACGCCTGGAGCAGGCGGCCCGCCTGATGCGCCTGCGCGGCAAACGCCGCGGCATGCCGCGCCACTGGCTCGCTCCCGAAACGCTGGCTGGCCTGGCCGAGCAATTCAACGGCCTCGCCGGTGCGCGCAACGAGCTGGCGCGCCTGAAGCGGCGGCTCAACGAAGGCGACTGGGCAACCGACGATCAGGTGCTGATCGTGCGCGACAAGCTGAAGCTCGAGCTCGATGCCCGCGAACGCGACTACCGCGAGCGCAGCGGCTACTGCGAACGCACCCGCATCCTGGTGGATGAGGCACGCGCCGCCTACATCGCCAAGCTGCGGGCAACGGTACGGCAATACGCCAAGAACCTGCGCGCGCTGGGTGACCTTGCCGGCATCCATGTCGAATGCCCCACCCCGCTGCTCGAAAACGAAGACGCCACGCTGTCGTCAGCCGGGCTCGAAGTAGCCTTCGATTTCGACCAGAAAGGCGTGCAGACGCTCAACGACGGCGAAGCCTCGGGCGGCCAGCAGGTGATGAAATCGCTGATTCTGCTGGTGGGCCTGCTGATGGACGACGCCCGCCCCGGCGGCTTCGTGTTCATCGACGAACCCTTCGCGCACCTGGACGTCGCCAACATCGACCGTGTCGGCGCATTTTTGCGTGCCACACGGGCGCAGTACCTGATTACGACGCCTGTCACGCATAATGCCAATGTCTTCCAGCCGGCCCAGCTGACGCTGGTAACGCGGAAAAAGAAGGGCGGCGAGGACTGGGCACCACCGATTGGCGTGCTAAGGCGCGAAATCTAGCCCTCAAGCCCTTGCAGCACCTGCCGTTAAGCGACTAACCCACACAGCCTGTGCTGACATGAGCGAAAAAAAGGGTCTTGCCAGTCTTGCCGGAGCACCTGATCAGAGCATGTTCAAGCTGCTCGGCCAGGTGCGCGCGATGTCGTCGAGCCGCGACCGCGAACAGATGACCTTGCGCCTCGTCACCGCGATGCGCGACGTGCTCAGTGCCGCGGAAGTCACGCTCTACGCCGTCAGCGCCTCCCCCAAGGGGCCCGTCGGCGCGATCGTCGCGGTCGCACGCCCGGATCACGAGCAAGTCGCGAACGAGGACGAAGATCATCCGCCCGTCGCGCTGCACGACGACGCCTTCCTCGATGGCGCGATCCGTTCAAGCGACGGCGTGGCCGAAAGCCACACCGACGGTGCGTATCGCCTGGCGCTCGCGATGGGCGACGCCGGCAACCCGCACGCACTGCTGGTGGCGAGTTGCGACGTGGCACCCGAACCGCGTGTTCGCGATGCCTTCCTGCATGTCGCGCACTTTTATCAGAACCAGCTCGACCTGCTCGACTACGCCGAACTCGATACGCTGACGAAGCTCCTCAACCGCAAAACTTTTGACGAGAACTTCGACCGCTTCATCGCCAGCGTCGGCCGCGCCCAGCAGACCGACCCCGAGCGCCGCCAGCAGGACGATCTCGCGGCCCGGCCCTCGTGGATGGGCGTGATCGACATCGACAAATTCAAACGCATCAACGACACCTTCGGCCACCTGTTCGGCGACGAGGTGCTGCTACGCGTTGCCGAAGTCATGAAGCACTCGTTCCGCCAGCGCGACAAGCTGTTCCGCTTTGGTGGGGAAGAGTTCGTCGTGCTGCTGCGCAACGTCAGCGAAGCGGATGCCCGCGCGATCTTCGAACGCTTCCGCATCGCGGTGGAAACCCACGAATTCCCGCAAGTGGGTCAGGTCACTGCATCGGCCGGCTTCACCCGCATCGACCCGACGCTGCCGCCGGCCGAAATGCTCGGCCACGCCGACGAGGCCCTGTACTTCTCGAAGGAAAACGGCCGCAACCAGGTGAACTGCTACGAGGATCTGGTCGCGCGCGGCTTGCTCGAAGGCCCGAAGCAGGCCGACAACACGGACTTGCAGGCCGATATCGACGCGCTGTTCGATTGACGCGCCCCACAGCGCAAGCCCAAGCGCCACATCACGGGCGAGCCTAGTCGCGCCTGAGCCCCGTCAAAGCCACAGGGGGCGCCGAATATGTCAAAATTACGCCCTTTGCACCCGCGGGGCGCCCATGCCCCGGACGCCCGGCCTTCGCCGGTCGCCGCGTGCCCTGCCTTGAGCTTCCGCCATGTCCGAAAACAACGAATCCCAAGTCCCTCAGGACGAGAACCACATCATTGCCGAGCGTCGCGCCAAGCTCGCGAAATGGCGGGAATCCGGCAAAGCCTACCCGAACGACTTCCGCCGTGAGAACACCGCCGGCAAGCTCGACGAACTGTATGGCGACAAGGACAACGAAACGCTGGAAGCCACCCCGGTCGAAGTAAAGGTCGCCGGCCGCGTGATGCTCAAGCGCGTCATGGGCAAGGCTTCGTTCATCACGATCCAGGATCTCTCCGGCCGCATCCAGCTGTACGTCACCCGCGACGCCGTCGGCGAAGACGTGTATGCCGACTTCAAGACCTGGGATCTGGGCGATATCGTCGGTTGCGTCGGTACGCTGTTCAAGACCAAGACCGGTGAGCTGTCGATCAAGGCCAACGAGATCCGCCTGCTCTCGAAGTGTCTGCGCCCGCTGCCGGAAAAGCACAAGGGCCTGACCGACGTCGAGACCAAGTACCGTCAGCGCTACCTCGACCTGATCACCTCGGAAGAATCGCGCTACACCTTCGTCGCGCGCAGCCGCCTGGTGCAGTCGATCCGCAACTACATGAACGGCCACGGCTTCCTCGAAGTCGAGACGCCGATGATGCATCCGATCCCCGGCGGCGCCTCGGCCAAGCCCTTCGTGACGCATCACAACACGCTGGATATGGAGCTCTTCCTGCGCATCGCGCCGGAGCTGTACCTGAAGCGCCTGGTGGTCGGTGGCTTCGAGAAGGTCTTCGAGATCAACCGCAACTTCCGTAACGAGGGGACGTCCACGCGGCACAACCCCGAGTTCACGATGATGGAGTTCTACGAGGCGTACGCGGACTACACGCTGCTGATGAACTTCACCGAAGGCCTGCTGCGCCACGCCGCGCGTGAAGCGCTGGGCACCGAAGTGTTCCAGTACCAGGGGCGCGAGCTGGATCTCTCGAAGCCTTTCCATCGCCTGACGATGGCCGAGGCGATCCACAAGTACCACCCGGGATTCACGATGGCACAGCTCAACGACGCCGCCTGGCTGCGCGAGAAGCTGACCGCCATGAAGGTCGATGTGAAGGGCGACGCCGGCCTCGGCACCCTGCAACTGCTGATGTTCGAAGAGAACACCGAAGCCGAACTGTGGGAACCGACCTTCATCGTCGACTACCCGACCGAGATCAGCCCGCTGGCCCGCAAGTCCGACACCCGCCCGGAAATCACCGAGCGCTTCGAACTGTTCATCGTCGGCCGCGAAATCGCCAACGGTTTCTCGGAGCTCAACGATCCGGAAGACCAGGCCGAGCGTTTCCTGGAGCAGGTCAAGGCCAAGGAAGCCGGCGACGATGAGGCAATGTACTACGACGCCGACTACGTCCGCGCGCTCGAATTCGGCCTTCCGCCCACCGGCGGCTGCGGCATCGGTATCGACCGCCTCGTCATGCTGCTAACCGACAGCCCTGCCATCCGCGACGTAATCCTTTTCCCGCAAATGCGCCCCGAGTAACTTTTAGGGTCTCACCCGAGTCAGTAACGAAAAAACCCGCGCGGGCAAACCGCGCGGGTTTTTCTTTGTTTGCCGTGTAGGCGAAGTTTTAACCCGCTTTACTCGATCGGGATGTACAGATCGGTAATCAACTGATCCGGTGTCACTTCCCTCGGGTCGTTGACGTAGTGCTCCCAGGGCATCGCATCACGCAGGTTAAGACCCACCCGAGGCACCCAGTCTCGATAGACGCTGGTCCAAGCCTGCCACAGGGTCGTGTAAGGGCCTGCATGTCGAAAAACCGCCCATCGCCCAGCGGGAATGGTTTCGAGGTAGAGGCCCTCGGCAAGCGCCGGTAAGCCTCCATCAATGACATAGCCGGCAATGAAACGCTGATCCGGGTCATCTGGGCCGCGAGGGCAGTCCGGCGCCATTGCGATCGCCCGGCGTACCTGCGGCATCACACCCATGATGTCAGCGCCCGTCATCAGTCTGCCGAAAGCGCGCCGCGCGGCGGCACCCATGTCATTGTTGATACGCCCGCGTTCAGTGGCGCAAAGCACGCGTTGCTCCGGCAGCGCCGTGATTTCCGGATTCTGCATTGGCAAGTCCTTTCTTCGACGTGGATAGGAGCGCTCGCCGACCAGCCCCAAGCGCGGGTCCAGTGCGCTGCCGCGGATCTCGCTGGCGTTCATGCCGAAGTGCCTGCGGAGAGCCTTTGCGAGCGCGGGGCCGCTTTCAAAACCGACCTCGAGAGCAATCCGGGTAACTGCGTCGCGGCTACCGCGCAAGCGCTCGACTGCGCGCGACATGCGAGCAAGAAAGACGTACTCGGCGGGCGTCAGCCCGGTCATGGCGGCGAAAACCCGATGAAAGTGGAACCGCGACATCGAGGCAACGTCCGCCAGTTCGCCGCCGTCAAGCGAGCGATCAAGATGGCTGCCGACGTATCCGATCACGAGATTGATGCGGCGACGGTAGGAGAGTTCAAGCGGTTTGCGCATGGTGGTTCGGTGAGAGCAGGTCGCAAGTCTAGGCAGATTGGAATTGCCTGGCGTTTCCGCGATTGCTCGCTTTCGGCGCCAGCAACATGCCCCTGTGCAACGCCGCGCGGGTGACATGAGCAATCGTCAATCGTTCCAGGGTGCATGACGACCCGGTGATTTGACATCGCTTCACAGTCCACTCGACGCCGCCGTAAGTTTCGCGGCTTAAATTGCGGAACCTTCGATCGAACGATGGAGCCCCCGCCATGAATCAGCTGAGACCGGACCCGAACTTCGCCGCGCTGCCCCGGCCCGTAGTCGAAGCAGCACTCCGGGCGCCCGACGGAGACAATCCAATCGCTTGCGAAGTTGCCCGCTTGATCGATCTGTATTCATCGCTCGCACTCAAACTCATCGACAGCGGAAAGACCGCGTGGGTACTGCAACACAGCTCGCCCGAAACCGCGGTAGAGCAAATTGCACGGGAAATCAGCGCCGAACAGGTGCGATGCATGATCGCTGCACGACGCCGAGGCGTGTGCGTCTGAACACAGCGGGCCTGCTTCGCACAGAAGCTTTGCGACGCCACGCTAGCGCAAGCGACTAACCGCCTGTCTGCTAATGACGGCGCGTCGGCCGCAAAGCCACCGAAGGCGGATAGAATCCCCCCAACGGTGCAAACTGCAGTGAGCGCTCCGGCGACGTCTCGCGACCCAAGGGACCGAGCCGGTGAGCCAAGTCGGTTTGCACTTGGTCTTTCCGGGATGAAGATGCGCCCGGGAAATCCGTATCCGCCCCCCAAAGATAGAGTCTGCAAGCGTGAGCACCGATTACCGCCCACTCGATACCGCCAGTCTTCAATTCGGCGAAGACGGCACGCCGTACTCGATCAAGTACGACGATGTCTACCACCCACATGCAGGTGCGATGGGCCAGGCCCGCCACGTGTTCCTGGGTGGATGCGGGCTGCCTGTAGGCTGGCAAGGCCAGGACGACTACGTCGTGCTTGAAACCGGTTTCGGGCTCGGGCACAACTTCCTGGCCACTTGGGAAGCGTGGCGTGCAGATCCGAAGCGCTGCCGCCGGCTGCACTTCATTTCGGTCGAGAAGCACCCGTTCCCGGTGACTGATCTTGCCGAAGCCCACGCCGCCTCTGGCGCGCCGCCGGATCTCGCCGCGAAGCTGCGTGCCCAGTGGCCACTTGCGATGCCCGGTTTTCACCGGATGCATTTCGACGAAGATCGCGTCACGCTGACGCTGCTATTCGGCGAAGCGCACATGCTGCTGCCCGAACTGCACGCGCAGGCGGACGCGATCTACCTCGATGGCTTTGCGCCCGGGAAGAACCCGGACATGTGGTCGCCGGCCGTGTTCGAAGCGCTGGCCGAGCGTTCGCACTCCGACACCCGCATCGCGACCTGGTCGGTGTCGGCTTGGGTGCGTACCGCGCTGGCCGAAGCAGGGTTCCTGACCGATAAGCAGGCCGGCTTTGCCGGCAAACGCGAGATGCTGTGTGGCCGCGCGACGACGATCTCGGAGCGTCGCCAGTCGCCAACCGATCGCCGCGCCATCGTCATCGGTGCCGGGCTCGCGGGCACTTCGATGGCGGAACGGCTCGCATCGCGAGGCTGGGATGTGCAATTGCTCGAATCCGCGTCGCAACCCGCACAGGGCGCATCGGGCAACCTCGCGGGCGCCTTCCGGCCGCTGCCATCGGCAGACGACGGCCGCCTGTTCCAGATGACCCGTGCAGGCTTCCTCTACGGCCTGCGCCACATCAAAGGCCTGCAAGCCGAGGAACTCCAGGTCCGCTGGGCGCCTTGCGGCGTGCTGCATCTGGCGCGCGACGCCGAGCAGGAAGAGAAGCAACGCGCGATCGTTGAATCAATCCAGGCACCGCAAGACTTCGTCCGCTTCGTGGACCGCCGCCATGCCGAACGCATTGCCGGCGCGCCGGTCGCTTACGGAGGCTGGTTCTTCCAGCTCGGTGGCTGGATCAACCCGCCAAGCCTGTGTGTGGCGAATCTGGCGCGCTTCCCTGGCCGCATCACCGGCCGCTACAGCTCGCCGGTTGCGCGCCTGCAACGCGTTGGCAAGATGTGGCGTGCGGTGGCCGCAGACGGGCAGTTGCTTGCTGAAGCGCCGGTCGTGGTACTTGCAAACGCGGCCGACGCCAAACGCCTCGCACTCGCCGACTGGATGCCGCTGCGGGTGGCGCGCGGGCAGGTCTCTCACCTGCCCGAAGACACGATTCCTGCGCTCAAGACCGTTGTGTGCGGCCAGGGTTACGCCACGCCAGCCATCGACGGCGTCACCTGCGCCGGCGCGACCTTTTTCGCCGATGACGAATCCACGCATGTCCGGCTCGGCGACCATCTCGAAAACCTCGACAAGCTGCAAAAGATGTTGCCCGGCTTTGCGAAGAACGTACCGATGGATCGCCTCAGCGGCCGTGTCGGGCAGCGGCCGGTGTCGCTCGACCGCATGCCCATCGCAGGCGAAGTCCCCTCGGTGATGAGCGGACGCGGCTTCGACATGGCCAGCGTGCCGCGCCATGCAGGGCTTTACATGCTCTCCGGCTTTGGCGCCCGTGGTCTGGTGTGGTGTTCGCTACTGGCGGAATACGTCGCGAGCCAGATCTGTAACGAGCCGTCACCGTTGCCGGATTCGCTGGCCGACCGCGTCGACCCGGCGCGATTCCTGTTCCGCAAGATCCGCAGCGCGCCAGTCGCCGAGATCTGATTTCGCTTGCACCCGTACACGGGGCTGCGCCCGCGCGGCCCCGACACAGATGTAAGCGCAGGTAAACCTCGTCCTCCAGACGCCGCAGCGGGCGTTATCTTGACTGTACCCCCAACACAGGAGGCCAGTCATGTCTGCAGTCAGCCAACACCCGCCCCGCATGCATCCGATGATGTGGATCGCGGCCGGCTCCGTCACCCTATTCAGTTTGGCCGGCATCGGCGCGATGCTCGGCGTGCTGCCGATTCCGCAAACCGCCACTCGGGCGAGCGAGCCCATCAAGGCGGAACAACCTGCAACGGTTGCGCCAGCGCCCGTCGCCCCCGTCGCCGCAGCGTCTGCGCCAGTTGTCGCCAGCGCCGCAGAGGTTGAGGAAGCGCCCGCGGTGAAGGCCAAACCTGCACAAAAGCCGGCACACAAGCCGATCGCAAGCAAGCCCCACACGCATCAGGCCCCGGCGAGTACCGCGCAGGATACTGAACGCAACGAACCTCAGCAGACGGCGGCCAGCGGCATCCCGACACGCACACCTGACAGCACGCCGCGCACGACCCGCGTTGCGCGCTGCGACGATTGCGGCGTGGTCGAGAGCGTGCGGACGGTCGAACAGGCAGGAGAAGGCACCGGCCTCGGTGCGATCGGCGGCGCCGTCCTCGGTGGCGTGCTGGGTCACCAGGTTGGTGAAGGCACCGGCAAGCAGATCGCGCGGATTGGTGGCGCGATCCTCGGCGGCTTCGCCGGCAACGAAGCTGAGAAACGCATGCGCACGAACAGCCACTACGAGATCACGGTACGCATGGAAGATGGCAGCCGGCGCACGATCAAGCAGACCAGCGCGCCCACATGGCATAGCGGGGACAAGGTCCGCGTTGAAAACGGCGTGCTGATGAGCCGCGACGACTCGTCAGCCCCGACGATGCTGTAAGCGGCGCTCGACTCGGGGCCGGCGGTCGTACGACGACAGCCTCTTCGCACAGGCGGTCGCCCTCCGGGGAAGCTCACGCCGCGCGGCACCCCATCAACTGAAAATGACGGATTGCCCAATCTTTGAGCAGCCCGTCATTTTTCTTTCATATCAACGATCTAGCACTGGAATACAGCGACAATCCACAGCTTCGCCCCCAGTCTGTGGGGACATCTTCACCAGCTTGGCGCGTGTCGTGCCCAATTATTAGGCACGAGCAGATTTTCCTTTCGTGGCAGGGACTTGTCTCAACTGCCCTGACGATATCCACAGGCTGATCCCCAGAACCTGGGGATTCAGCCTTTCAACAGAACGCCCTCCGAATCGCGCACCGCGACGTTGACGTCGAAGCCATCGCGCACGCTCTGCGTGACGACGCAGAAGTCCTCGAACTGTGCGAGCACGCGATCGAGGTGCTCGAACTGCGCGCCCGACTTGCCCAGCTGGATCGCGACATTCACCGCGCCGACACGCAGGCGTTTGGCCTCGTTGCGGACCATCTCGACGTCGACCTCCACCGTCACCGGATCGGGCTCGTTCTTGAACTTCTTCAACGCGAACATCAGGCTTGCCGCAAGGCAATTCGCCACCGCGGCAGCGAGCATGCGAGACGGGTTTGGGCCGGCGTTCTCACCCAGCGGGGGCGGCTCGTCCGTCGTGATCGGCGGAATCTCGGTGTCGAGGAACTCGACGAGGAACTGGAAGTTCTGCTGCTGCGTCAGGCGCAGTTTGAAACCGGTATCGCTCATGACTGACTCCGTTCAAACACACTCAGGCGCTGGCGACCGCAGCGCGTGCCCAACGCACGATCTCGGCTGCGGGCCGGGCCCCTGCTTCGCGCGCGAGCTCCTGCCCACCTTTCACCAATGACAAAGTTGGGATGCTGCGCACATTGAACATGCCGGCAATGCGCTGCTGAGCTTCGGTATCGAGTTTCGCGAACACGACTTCGCCGGCCATCTCTTTCGCCGCCAGCGCAAACTGCGGCGCCATCATTCTGCACGGTGCGCACCACGCCGCCCAGAAGTCGATCAGCACTGGTAGATCGCTCTTGGTAGCAAAGGCTTCAAAATTGGCTTCGGTGAGCTCGACCGGCTCGCCGGTCAGCAACAGCTGCTTGCATTGGCCGCAGTTGGGCGAGTCCTTCACACGATCATCGGGAACACGGTTCAGCGCGGTGCAGTGGGGGCAAACGAGTTGCATGAGTGTCCTTTCATTTCTCCAGGCGCAGGATGCCCAGCGCCTTCAGTACGTACTTCTCATATATGGGTTCGGAGCTGCCGGATTTCATCTTGTGCAGGAAGTATTTTTCGAACGCGATCTTTGCCAGATGCACCCACTTGCCCTTCCTGAACCAGTTCACGTTGCGCGGCGGGATCTGCGGTAGGGCAACGAAGGCTGCACCGGTGTCGCCCATGTCGGCAAGGCAGATCGCGTTCCAAGTGCCCTTGGCCGTAGCAGGGCGCCCTTCCAGGTCGGCCGCAATGTTCTCGACAATTGCAGTCACCATGGTCTCGATCATGTAGCCCGTCTTGGGGGCACCGGTGGCAACCGGGGTGACCTCTACCGGCGGTATCGCCACACAGACGCCGGCCGAAAAGATGTTGCGGTAGGCCTTGCTGCGCTGGAACTCGTCGATCAGCACAAAGCCGCGCGGATTGCATAGTCCTTCCACCCCGGCCACAGCGTCGACGCCGCGGAAGGCCGGCAGCATCATCGCAAGCTTGAACGGCACTTCATGCTCACGATCGACTTCGCCCTTGGCGTTCAGTTCGGAGACAAAGAGCTTGCCGGCATCGACACGCGTCGTCTTCGCATTGGTGATCCACTTGATGTCGTGGTTACGGAACTCGCTCTCCAGCATCGACTTGGAATCGCCCACCCCACCCAGCCCCAGGTGCCCGATGTAGGGCTCGCTGCTGACGTAGGTCATCGGCACCTTGTGACGCAGCTTGCGCTTGCGCAGGTCGGCGTCGAGGATGAAGGCGAACTCATAGGCGGGGCCGAAGCAGCTCGCCCCCGGCATCGCGCCCACCACCACCGGCCCGGGGTTCTGCAGAAAAGCTTGGTAGTCGGCCCAGAACTCCTCGGCATGCTCGACCGTGCAGACTGAATGCGTGTGCCCGGAATGCGGCCCGGCGCCCGGTACCTCGTTGAACGCGAGCTTCGGCCCCGTGGTAATCACGAGGTAGTCGTAGCTCAGCGTGTCGCCCCCCTCTAGCACCAGGGTATTCGCCGCCGCGTCGATGCGCTCGGCCCGCTTGCCGACGAACTCGATGCCTTTGCGGGCAAGCAGCGGCGCCACATCGAGCACGATATCGGCGCGTTTGCGCCAACCCACCGCCACCCAAGGATTGGACGGCACGAACTGGAAGTAGTGCTGGGCGCCCACCACCGTGATGCGGTGTTCGGCGCCAAGACGACTCCTCAGCTCATAGGCGGCGGGCATGCCGCCGATACCGGCGCCGAGAACAACGACGTGTGCCATGTTTGTCTCCTCGTGATGGCAGTCATTCAGGCAGCGCGCCGTTTGCCGGTCTGTCGCCGCGTCGAGCTGGCTTCAATCAGCCATGGATACCGCCGCGCTTCACCCCGAGCTTCGTGAGGATGTCTTCCATCAGGCACCAGCGAGTGATGCCGCTCTGGAAGAGATTCACGCCGACGAAGGCGGTGAAGGCGAGCCACCACTGGCTGTGGAAGATCGGGCTGCCAGGGATGCCCAGCGCGAGCGAGAGCATCACAAAGGCGCCGGCGATGATGCGGATGAGGCGTTCGGTGGTCATGGATGTATCTCCTTCAGTTCAGGCAAAGCGGCGCTGGTTGAGCGCGTAGTAAAGGATGGGGATCACCACGAGGGTGAGCAGGGTGGACACCGCAATGCCGAACAGCAGCGACACCGCGAGCCCGTTGAAGATCGGGTCGTCGAGAATGAACAGCGCGCCGAGCATGGCCGCCACGGCGGTCAGCACGATCGGCTGGGCCCGCACGCCGGCCGAGCGGATCACCGCTTCGCGGAAGGCGATACCCTGCTCGACCTGCAGGTTGATGAAGTCGACCAGCAGGATCGAGTTGCGGACGATGATGCCGGCCAGCGCGATCATCCCGATCATCGATGTCGCGGTGTATTGCGCGCCGAGCAAGGCATGCCCTGGCATCACGCCGACGATCGTGAGCGGGATCGGCGCCATGATCACCAGCGGGGTCAGGTAGCTCTTGAACTGCGCGACCACCAGCAGGTAGATCAGGATCAGGCCAACCGCGTAGGCGGCGCCCATGTCACGGAAGGTCTCGTAGGTGACCTGCCACTCGCCGTCCCACTTCAGCGCATAGCCCTGCCAGGCATCATCGGGCTGGCGGATGAAGGTCTGGCCCAGCGTGCCGCCCTCTTCCAGCTTCAGGTCATTGAGCTTCGCGCGGATGCCGAACATGCCGTAGAGCGGGCTGTCGAGCTTGCCGGCCATGTCGCCGACCACATAGGTCACCGGCATCAGGTCCTTGTGGGTGATGACGCGGTCGCGCTCGCCGCGAACCACGTCGACCAGATCGGCCAGCGGCACAGTGCGGCCGTCCGCGGTGTTGAGCGGCAGCTTCAGCAGCGCGTCGAGCTTCGACAGCTTCTCGGGCGGCAGCTGCAGCCGCACCGGCACCGCGTATTTGCTCTGCCCGTCGTGCAGGTAGGTCGCATCCGCGCCCTGCCCAGCGGCGTAGAGCGTCTGCGCGATCTGCGACTGGCTCACGCCCAGCTGTGCAGCCTTGCCCTGCTTCACGCGCAGTGTCACCTGCGGCGAGGCGGCGGTGTCGGTGCTGTCGGTATCGACGATGTCGGCGGTGCCTTCGAAGGCGGCCAGCACTTTCTTCGCGACCGCGCGGCGGCCTGCGTCGTCCGGGCCGTAGACCTCGGCGACGATCGGGCTCAGCACCGGCGGGCCCGGCGGCACTTCCACCACCTTCACCCGCGCACCGTGGCGCTTCGCGATGGCCTGCAACGCGGGCCGCACCGCGAGCGCAATCTCATGGCTCTTGCGACTGCGGTGATGCTTGTCGACCAGGTTCACCTGGATGTCGCCCAGCTCCGTCGAGGCGCGCAGGTAGTACTGGCGCACCAGGCCGTTGAAGTTGATCGGGCTCGCCGTGCCGGCATAGGCCTGGTAGTCCGTGACCTCCGGCACTTGGGCGATCGCCGCGCCCATCTCGCGCAGCACCGCGGCGGTGTCTTCCACCGGCGTGCCGGGCGGCATGTCGACCACCACCTGGAACTCGCTCTTGTTGTCGAAGGGCAGCATCTTCAGCACCACCCACTCCATTACCGGCAATGCGAGCGAGATCACGATCGCACCGCCGACGCCCGCCCACAGCTTGCGCCGCGCCGATTTGCCGGACTGAGGATCAAGGAAGGGTCCCAGCACCTTGCGGGCAAGCCCCATCACCTTGCCTTCGCGGGCTTCCTCGGCATGCGCCTCGCCCGCGCCGCCGTGGTGGGCGCCCAACCACTTGTTGGCAAGCCAGGGCGTGACGATGAAGGCAATCGCGAGCGACAGCAGCATGCCCATGCTGGAGTTGATCGGAATCGGGCTCATGTACGGGCCCATCAGCCCGCTGACGAAGGCCATCGGCAACAGCGCGGCGATCACCGTCAGCGTCGCGAGAATCGTCGGGCCGCCGACCTCGTCCACCGCCTGCGGAATGATCTCCCACAGCGGTTTGTCGGGCGCCAGCGCGCGATGGCGGTGGATGTTCTCGACCACCACGATCGCGTCGTCGACCAGGATGCCGATCGAGAAGATCAGCGCGAACAGCGATACCCGATT
The DNA here is from genome assembly GCA_945957295.1 of uncultured Uliginosibacterium sp. Classification (GTDB taxonomy): domain Bacteria; phylum Pseudomonadota; class Gammaproteobacteria; order Burkholderiales; family Rhodocyclaceae; genus Niveibacterium. The sequence goes on along the minus strand of CAMFLH010000066.1, from coordinate 5,346 downwards.
GAGCGTGAAACCCCAGGCCCAACTGGCGAACAGCGTCGCCGCCAGGGTCAGGACCACCGCCGTGCCCACGATCGCCGCCTCGCGCCGCCCGAGCGCGAGCCACACCAGCGCGATCACCGAAGCGGTGGCGAAGGCGAGCTTCTGGATCAGCTTGGTGGCCTTGTCGTCGGCCGTCTGGCCATAGTTGCGGGTCACCGTCAGTTCGACGTTCGACGGCACGAGCTGGTTGTGCAGCGCCTCGACGCGCTGGATCACTGCCGCGGCCACGTCCACCGCGTTCTCGCCGGCCTTCTTGGTGACCTGCAGGGTCACCGCAGGGTATTCCGCCGCCGCCTTACCGGTGACCCCGTGCCACACGTAGCGGCCCGGCATCGGCGCGCCGGCTTCGACCCGCGCGACGTCGGCGAGATACACCGGCCGCCCGTTGCGGCTGCCAATCACCACCTCGGCTGCTTCGCGCGCATCGGCGAGATACGTGCCGACCTCCACGCGCAGCAGCTTGCTGTCCGCAGCCAGTTCGCCACCCGGCAGCACCAGGTTGCGCGCCTGCAAGGCCTGCGCAACCTGCCCAACCGACATGCCCATCGCCGCCAAGCGATCGGCGTCCAGCCACACGTTCACTGCGTTACCCGGACCACCAATGGTGCTGACTTCGCGTGTGCCCTTCACCCGCTTGATCTCGGCTTCCAGCGCATGGGCGACACGTTCGAGCTCAAAGGCGCCGGCGTCCTGGTCCTTGGTCCACAGCGTCAGCGCGACGATCGGCACGTCGTCGATGCCCTTGGGTTTGACGATAGGCTCCATCACGCCGAGCCCAGCCGGCAGCCAGTCGCGATTGCTATGCAGGGTGTCGTAGAGTCGGACCAGCGCCTCGGTGCGCGGCACGCCGACCTTGAACTGCACGGTCAGGATCGCAACGCCGGGGCGAGACACCGAGAAGATGTGCTCGACGCCCGCGATCTGGTCGAGCACCTGCTCGGCCGGCCCGGCCACCAGACGCTCGACGTCGGTGCTCGATGCCCCCGGGAAGGGGATCAGCACGTTGGCCATCGTCACATTGATCTGCGGCTCTTCTTCGCGCGGCGTGATGCCCGCGGCGAAAACGCCGAGCAGGAACAGCACGAGGGCGAGCAGCGGCGTGATCGCGTTGCGCTGGAACAGCGCTGCAATGCGGCCGGAGATGCCCAGGCGGTTATCGCTATGGCTCATTCGCTTGACCTCACTTCGCGGCGGCGGCAATGGCCGCTTTGACGGGCTCCAGCGCGACCGACTCGCCCGCCTTCAAGCCCGCCAGCACCTCAACGCGGCCGTCACCAAGGCGTTCGCCCAAGCGCACCTGACGTTGCTGGAAACGCCCTTCGGCGGTCTTCACATACACCGCGTTCAGCTCGCTACGCTTGAGCACGGCCGCCTGCGGGATCGCGAGGCGCTGTGCCTCGCCGACCGCAAAGCGGGCCCGCGCGAACTGGCCCGGCGCGGCGCCTGTCGATGCGGGCAGATCGACGCGCACTTCCGTCGTACGAGTCGTCGGGTCCGCGGCCGGCAACACCGTGGTGCGCACACCGCTGAGCACCTTGCCGCTGATCTCGATTTCCGGCGTGGCACCCTTCGCCAACGCAGACTGCACCGCCGCCAACTGCACCTCAGGCAGATACACGACTGCGCGCAGAGCACCGGGCTGGAAAACAGTCGCGATCGGCTTGCCGGGCATGGCCATGTCACCCGCCTCGACATGCGTCGCGGCGACAATGCCGTCATACGGCGCAACCAGCACAGTGTTGCTGCGGCTTGCACTGGCGGCACCAACACTCGCGCGCAGGGCGTCGACCCGCGCGCGCAACGCCTTCACCTGCGCCTCGTTCTGCTCCACGGCCGACGGGCTGACAAAGTTCTGTTTCGCGAGCGTCTGGCTGCGCTTGAGGTCGAACTCGGCCTTTGCGAGGTTCGCCTGTGCTTCGGCTACCGAAGCCTGGCTCGCGGCCTCGGCGGCGCCCAGCTCGCGATCGTCGATACGCGCAATCATCTGGCCTACCTTGACCCGGTCGCCCGCCCGCACCGCGAGCTGCAGCACTCTGCCCTGCACTTGCGCGGCCAGAACGCTCTGCGTGACCGCCTGAATCGTCGCGTCAGCCTGGTACATCCCTGCCGAGCTTGATCGCGCCACGGCGGCCACCGGTACCGCGTCGGCCGCGACACCCGCGAAGCTCACGCCCCACACCAGCCAAAGCAGATTTCGGATTTTCATTGCAGCTTGTCCTCGTTGAATTCTTCCAAGTCTGCTATCAATATATAACCACCAAGCGATTTATTCAAGGCTTGTTCGCTTGATAACCACTGGGATATATTAGAGGCAAGAATTCGATGATGGATAAACCCCCAATGGCTTTACCCGAACAAGCTATCGACCGTGTCGCGCTGTATTTCAAGGCGCTGTCGGACCCTACCCGCCTGCGGATCCTCAACGCCTTGCGTGAGAACGAACGCTCGGTAGGTGAGCTGACTGACATCGCGCAATGCAGCCAGGCCAACGTCTCAAAGCATCTGCGCGTGCTGTCCGATGCTGGCATTGTGGCCCGCACACCACGCGGCACCACCACCGTAATCAGCGTGGCGGACCCGGCCATCTATGACCTGTGCTCGCTGGTTTGCGACTCGGTCGCCCGGGAGCTTGAAAAAGATCTGGCCTTGCACCACGCCCTTACGGCGAACCGCAAGCCGGTCGAGTGACTTAGCCAAGGGCGTGCGCGGCGCCAAAATAAAACGGGCACCGTGAGGTGCCCGTTTTCATGTGCAGTGCTGCCTTCAGACTGCGTAGCGACGCAGACGCTGCGAGAACTCCTCCAGCTGACGGATGCCGCTCGCCTCCGCGCGCGCGCACCAGTCCTGCAACTGTTTCACCAGTTGCTCACGCGATGCACTGGAGCGCGCCCAGATCGCGACCAGTTCCTGCTTCATCGTCACCAACTGCTGCAGGCGCGGACTCTCGGCCACGGCCTTTTCAAACTGTTGCTGCAGCTTGGCTGGGAAGCCTTCGGTGCGCTCGGCGGCGAGCCAGCGACGCAGCTGCTTGAGATCGATCTTGCTCTCGCTCTGCGCAAGTTTCGCCATTTCCTCACGGTACACATCCTTGAGGCTGTTCGCGTAGCGACGCATCACGTCGTAGCGGTGCGTAACGATCGCCTGCAGCGTCTCGAGGTCGACCATGTTCTTGGCGTCTGCGAACTTCGGCTGCGGAATCGTCTTCTTGACCTTGGCGAGCCCCAGCATCTCCATGATGCGGATGTACATCCAGCCGATGTCGAACTCGTACCACTTCGACGAAAGCTTCGCCGAGGTCGCGAAACTGTGGTGGTTGTTGTGCAGCTCTTCACCACCGATGAGGATGCCCCAGGGGACGAGGTTCGTGGAGGCATCCACGCAGTCATAGTTGCGGTAGCCCCAGAAGTGCCCCAGGCCATTGATGACGCCGGCCGCCCAGAACGGGATCCAGATCATCTGCACGCCCCACATCACCGCACCCGGCACCACGCCGAACAGCGCCATGTCGATCGCCAGCATCAGCACGATGCCAACCTTCTGGCCCGGCGTGTAGATGTTGCGCTCCATCCAGTCGTCGGGCGTGCCATGGCCGTAGCGCTCCATGGTGTCCTTGTTGCGCGATTCCTTCACATACAGGAATACGCCGCCCCACAGCACACGATTGATGCCAAGGATCTGCGGGCTGTGCGGGTCTTCCGCGGTTTCACACTTGGCGTGGTGCTTGCGGTGAATTGCCGCCCATTCCTTGGTGACCATGCCGGTCGTCATCCACAGCCAGAGCCGGAAGAAGTGGCTCGGAATGGCGTGCAGATCGAGCGCGCGGTGCGCTTGGTGGCGGTGCAGGAAGATGGTGACCGACGCAATCGTGATATGCGTCAGGCCCAGCACTACCAACACATAGCCCCACCAGGGCAGGTCGAAAATTCCAGCAAACATCAAACGTTTCCCCTCAGGGTTGTGTTTATAAGTTATTGATTTTATGCGAAGTAACAGCCGCGCGCCATGTCAATCCGTCGCGCGGGCAACAATCAGAATCAACGCCTCAGGCAGCGCCCGCCTGCGCAATAGCGGCCGGCGGCACATCTGCCGGCACCGGCCCCACCACGCGAACCTCGCGCTGCGGGAAGGGAATCTCGATGCCCTCTTCACGGAAGCGGCGCCAAATCTCGCGATTGATATTCGACTTGATACCCATGTTGCCCTGCAGCGGATCATAGATCCACAGGCCCAACTGAAGGTTGATACCGCTGTCGGCAAATGCCACAAGGTGAGCCACAGGCGGGGGATCCTTCAGAACCCGATCACCACCCGCCGCAGCACATTCGACCAGCAAGGCGAGCGCCCGTTCCACGTCACAGCTATAGCTCACCTGCACCGGTATGCCGATCCAGACGTTCTTGTCAGCATACGTTTCGTTCTGCACCACCGCGCCGATCAGGGTCTCGTTCGGGACGATCACGTTGATGCCGGTCGGTGCACGCAGCACCGTGTAGCGGGTGGTGATCTGCTGAACCTCACCACGATCAGCACCGACTGAGATCATGTTGCCGATGCGGATCGAACGATCGAGCAGAATGATGAAGCCCGAAATGTAGTTGGCTGCGATCTTCTGCATGCCCAGGCCGATACCGACGCCCAGCGCACCGGAGAAAACCGACAGAGCCGTGAAGTCCAACCCGACCAGCGACATCGCCGCAATGACGCCGACAAACAGCAGCAGCGCCCGCGACACGCGGGCCAGCACCGCCTGAACGCTGCTGTCCATGCGGCGCGAAGCCATCAGGCGATCTTCGATGATGCCGGCCACCCACATCGCGGTCACGATGGTCGCAGCCGCCGACAAGGCGCCGTTGATCAGCATCCACAGCGATACCTGCTGCTTGCCCATGTGCAGGCGCATGCTGTCGAGCCAGTCGATAACTTCGGGCAGCACGCCGAGCAGATCCAGCGCAACCACCGCCCAAACCCCGACCGCGATGTAACGCTCGACGCCCTTGAGCCAGGATGACTTGAAGAACACCTGGCGCAGCGCGACTTCAATCAGGCGCAGCACACAAAGTGCAAACGCCAGCTGCATCGCAATGCCGACTTCGGTACCACGATACCCAGCCAAGCGGAAGCCGGCACGCGCGACCAACAACAACAACACGGCCCCGAGTGGCCAAGCAACAGCGCGGATCAGCCGCGCCATTGTGGTCGGAGCCGAAAAATGGGCGACTACGCGCCGGGCAATGAAGCCGGAAACCACCAGAATCACGACCACGCTCAACAGCTGCAGCTGGGAGGCGGTCGTAGAGAGCTCTGCGA
>CAMFLH010000065.1 GCA_945957295.1 uncultured Uliginosibacterium sp. | reverse complement strand
GCTACCAGGTAAACGTGACCGAACTGGTCGGCTGGGAACACTCGATGAAGAACGAACTGATCATCGCCAGCGACAAGAATCTGCCACGCAATCGCCCGAGCGAACGCCTTCAGGAAATCCTGCAAACGCTGGGGCTGGAGGAACTGGGCGAGCGCTTCTTCGTGCCCGGCAAGGCTGCTACGTCGGTGTAGACAAGGGCCGCGATTCACTGAGGAACTGGGTCGCATCGCCCAGTTCGTCGTGGGTGCGGGCCATGCGCAAGGCGCGCACGAACTTCAGCCACACCGGATCGGGCTCGACGAGCTTGAACATCGCGATCGCATCGCTGCTGCGGCCATGCCGCAACACCCGCGCGCGCAGCATGCAACGATCGGCCTCGCCGAGTTCAACGAAGGCCACGCCTTCTGCGTCGAGCGGGATCGATTCCTCGCATTGCGCACGGAAGCCAGTGCGCGAACACTCGATCACCCGCATCGGATAGACCCGGGAGCGCTGCCCATCCGGCTGGCGCACATGAAAACCGGCCGGGCACATCACCGAGAAGCGCTGGTGCTGGCGCCGCTTCAGTTCGGTACGGAAGGAATCGTCCGGCAGCGGTGGCAGGTAGGCCTTGTAGGCCGGCAGATCGTAGATGCCATGCAGCAGCACCTTCTCGCGCTGGCTGGCGCGGCGGAAAGCGTCGGTGCGCTGGTTGAAAAAGTAGTTGATCAGCTCCGGCGTCATCACCGGATCGTTGGTGGTGAAGAAGCGTTTGTCCGGAAACTGGAAGTGCTTGAGCTTGAGCTCAAGGAAGTAGCGATGCAGGTTCTTCGATGGCGGCTGGTGCGCGTAAGCACGCCGGTACAGTTCCGGCATCTTCTTCAGATCGAGGTGCGCCCCGACCGCCGGCGCACCATTGACGAAATCGTAGTGGCTGACCGGGTTCTGCTTCAGGCGCCGGAAGCACAGCAAGCCCTCGTACATCGGGATATGCCGCGGATTCACAGCAATCACCAGGTGGCGCGTATCGAAGTACTTCACCGCGTATTCGCGCATGAACTTCATCAGCGGGAACAGCACCAGACCGCCACGCATTCGGAAGCGCTTGTGCACCGCCAGCGCCGAAACTTCGGCGATATTGCCGCCTTCAGCGCGGATCGAGTCGATATCGAAGATGCGCTGAAGCGGGAATCCAAGTGTGCTTTCGCGGATCAGCGAGATCGTGCCGACAACCTGATCGTCGTACTTGGCCAGCAGCGTCGTGGTCGTCGGCAACGCGTGATAGAGCGTGACACGCATGCCGGATTCATCCGGCTGCATGAAGCCTGCTCCGACATAGGCCTCATGCAACAGCTTGAAGCAGGCTTCAAGTTCTTCGCGCGTTTCGGCCAGCTTGAAGACCAGGTTATCCGGCGGCGACTCCTCGCATCGCACAGCGTTGCGCAACAAAGCATTGCGCGAGCTGCGCGGCAACAAGCCGGCGGCCAGTCTCATCGTCTTGCGAGCAAGGTTGCGAATGCGTCGCTTCATCACCGACCCGGAGCGGGTGCCGAAGGTCCAAAGTTCCTCAGTGTAGGACGATTTCGGACAATTCGACTACCGTTTCGACTGACACATTTCGCCAGCCGCGATCCGGATCAAACCCTGCTGCCGCAAACTGTCGCCAGACACCGACAGTCTGGGCCATCAGGCGCCGATCAGGGCGAGGCCGCAAACGCGAACCGTGTTGCCGCTCAGGCCGGCGCTGGAGGGCAGTGCGAGAAAGGTGATCAGCTCCGCCACATCGCGCGGCAAACCGCCTTGCGACAAGGCATTAAGCCGGCGCCCCGCCTCGCGCGTCATCAGCGGGATACGGGCCGTCATCGGCGTTTCGATGAACCCGGGCGCGACCGCGTTGATCGTGATCCCGCGCGGCGCAAGCAGGGGCGCCTGCGCGGCGACATAGCCGATCAAGGCTGCCTTGCTGGTTGCGTAGTTGGTCTGGCCAAAGTTGCCGGCCACACCACTTACCGAAGACAGACACACGATACGACCGCCGTCATGCAGGACTTTGCCAGCGAGCAAAGCGGCGTCGATCGCAGCAATCGCTGCGAAATTCACCGCCATCACGGCATCCCACAGCTCAGGCTTCATGTTCGCGAGGGTCTTGTCGCGCGTGATGCCGGCATTGTGTACGACCACATCGACGCCGCCCGTCTTGTCGCGCAGGAAGGCCGCCAGCGCCGAGGGCGCGTCGGGCGCCGCGATGTCCAGCACCAGCGGCAGACCGCCGACGCGCAACGCAGTCTCGTACAGAGCATCGCGTGCGGCGGCGACGTCCACGCAGACCACGCGCGCGCCCTCCTCCGCCAGTCGCTGCGCCGTCGCCGCGCCGATGCCGCGCGCCGCGCCGGTTACGACAGCAATCTTGCCGGCCAGCTGACTGGCGCCCGGCTGCGGCGCAGTGGCCGGCGCCAGCCGGAACACCTGGCCGGACACATAGGTGCAGCGCGGCCCGCCGCAGAAGCGCACGAGGCCGGCAAGTTGAGACTCGGCAGCCGGCACCAGCCGCGCGAGGTTGGCAGTGGCGCCACGGCGGCCAATTTCCTTGCCAAGCGCGCGCACGAAGCCTTCGATGCCGCGGGCAACAGCCGCCGCCACCGGATCATCGAGCGTTACCGGGTCGCGCGATACGACCAGCACGCGCCCGTTGCGCGCAAGCCGCCGCAGTTTGGGCGCGAAGAAACCGTGCAAAGCGGCTAGATCGCCGGACGTGCGGCAGCCGGTAGCGTCGAACAACAGGGTGTCGGCCGCCTGTCCTTCTGAAAGTCCGGTCACGCAATGCGCGCCAGCGCCTTCCGCGGCCTGCCGGAGCGCCGCCTCGGCGAACCCGCCGGGCGCTGCACCATAAACAACAAGCCGGCCGGCCAGCGGCGCCGCATCGTAACCGCCTGCTACGCGCGCCAAACGCACTGGCGTCGGCAAGCCGAGCCGGCGAATCAGCCCCGCGGTGCGGCGGTCGCTGGCGAGGCGCAGCAGCAGGTCGGCCATCGGGTTCAGCGCTCCAGAATGGCGGTGACGCCCTGCCCACCTGCCGCGCAGATCGAGATCAGGCCGCGGCCGGCGCCCTTTTCGGCAAGGAGTTTGGCGAGCGTGGCGACGACGCGGCCGCCGGTTGCGGCGAACGGGTGGCCCGCGGCGATCGAGCTGCCCTTCACGTTGAGGCGGCTGCGGTCGATGCTGCCGAGCGCACCCGGCAAGCCCAGCTTCGTGCGGCAGAACTCGTCACTTTCCCAGGCGGCCAGCGTGCACAGCACCACGGCGGCAAAAGCTTCGTGAATCTCGTAGAAATCGAAGTCCTGCAGCGTCAGGCCAAGGCGCGCGAGCATGCGCGGAATCGCGTAGGCCGGCGCCATCAGCAGGCCTTCGCGCTCATCAATGAAATCGACGGCCGCGACCTCACCGGTGACGAGGTAGGCAAGGATGGGCAGGCCTTTCTTCTGCGCCCATTCCTCGCTCGCCAGCAGCACGGCCGAGGCACCGTCGGTCAGCGGGGACGCGTTCGCCGCTGTGATCGTGCCGCCGTTGCGGTCAAACGCCGGCGCGAGTTTCGCGAGTTTTTCCAGCGACGAATCCGGCCGCAGGTTGTTGTCGCGCTTGAGGCCGTGATAAGGCATCACCAGATCGTCGAAGAAGCCTTCGTCGTAAGCACGCGCAAGCTTCTGGTGACTCGCCAGCGCCAGCGCATCCTGCGCCTCGCGGGTAATTCCGTAGCGCTTTGCGGTGATCTCGGCATGCTGGCCCATCGACTTGCCTGTACGCGGCTCTGCGTTTGCGGGCAATTCCGGCACCAGATGCTTCGGGTTGATCGCGCGCATCAAATGCTTGAGCTTCGCGCTCGTGGTCTTCGCTGCGTTGAGATCCATCAGCGCTCGTTGCAGACCGCGGTTAACCGCCACGGGCGCGTCCGATGTGGTATCGACGCCGCAGGCAATGCCCGCCTCGATCTGGCCCAGCGCGATCTTGTTCGCAACCAGAATCGCCGCCTCAAGACCGGTGCCGCAGGCCTGCTGCACATCGAAGGCCGGCGTGTTGGCGTTAAGGCCCGAAGAGAGTACGCATTCACGCACCATGTTCCAGTCGCGCGAATGTTTCATCACCGCGCCGCCGACCACTTCGCCAAGCAATTCGCCCTGCAGATGATGTTTTTCGACCAACCCCCGCAGCGTGTCGGTCAGCATCGTCTTGTTGCTGAGCTGGGCGTAGGCGGTATTCGAGCGCGCGAAGGGGATGCGGTTGGCACCCACGATCGCAACACGGCGCGGCAGCGCGGTCGGCATGGCAGAGTCCTCTCAACGGCGGCGCGGCACGCACGCCTGACAATGTGGAAAGTGAACCACCGTTTTGCAACGGCGGCACCGCCGGGCACTGTACGCAGGCGTACGGAAGACGGTCAAGGCAGTGGTTTCCCTTGCGGCCGGATCAGGGCCGTTCGTCAATCGCCGTCCGAGCGGCTTCGGTCAAGGCCTTGTTGATGCGTTCGATCAGCGCATCGGGAACCGTCCGGCTGCAGAACAGATGACGCGCCTCGCCACCCGGTAGATCGCGAAAACGCACCACGGCCATCGAAGCACGCGGTACGCCCGCCTGCGCGATCAGGTATTCGGCTTCCTCTTCCGCGACCAGCATCCAGTCGGCGCGTTCGGCACGAATCATCTGCACCATGACCGGCGTTTCCACCGACACCGTTTCCATCACGGGCGGGTTCTGTCGAATCAACCGTGATGCCGCCGCGCCGTAGGTAAGCCCGCTCTTGTAGAGCATGCGCAACTGGCGCTTGCGCAACAGCTCCTCGAAACTCGCGCCATCACGCCAGCCAGGCCCCGCACGCGCAATCGCCACCACGCCCCTGTCCCGGTACAGCGGCGCCGAAAACTTACCGATCTGCTCGCGCTGCGGGTTGCGGAACAGACCCACGGCACAGCCGAAACTGTCGCCACGCTCGATCAGCGCGAACTGCCGCGCTAGCGGAGTTAGCTCCCAACGAAAGGGAATGCCCGCACGGCGCAGGGCGGACACCACCGGCGTTGCCGTAAGACCGCCCACGCTGCCGTCAGCCGCACTTGCGTTAAACGGCGGGCGCTCGTTGAAGTAGAGCGTCAGCGCATCTTCGGCGTTGGCGCCCGTCACGGCGACAAGGCAAGCGCACGGGACAAGCAGGTGCCGCAGCAACACGAAACGGTACTCAGAGCCGGAAGCGCGCCACCGTTGTCAGCATGTCCGCCGCAATGACTTCCAGCGCATGTGCGGCCTCACCGCTGCGCGCGGTGGCGGCATTGGTCTCCTCGGCATGCACCGCGATCTGTTCGATGCGCTTTGCGACATCCGTCGAAGCCGCGGACTGCTCACGCAAGGCCTCGGAGATATCCCCCACCACCGCGGCGACACGGCGTGCGATGTCCTGCAACTCGCCAATCGCCGCACCCGCGTCGGTCGTGAGGCGCACGCCACTCTCGACCGAGCTGACGCCATCGCGAATACCCGACACCGCGAGCCGCGTCGATGCCTGAATGCCACCGATCATCTGCGTGATCTCGCCGGTCGAGTGGGCTGTGCGTTCGGAGAGTTTGCGCACCTCGTCAGCCACCACGGCGAACCCGCGTCCCTGCTCGCCTGCGCGCGCCGCTTCAATCGCGGCATTGAGTGCCAGCAGGTTGGTCTGGTCGGCAATATCCTTGATCACGACCACGATCTCGGAGATGCGGCCGGACTGACGTTCGAGTTCGGCAATGCGCTCCGCGGCATCCTGCACGACCGACTGCACGCGCTGGATCTCCGCCACCGCGGCCTCCACCGTTTCGCGGCCGCTGCGGGCACGCTGATCCGATTCAAGTGCGAGGCGGCTGGCCTCCTGCGTGTCGTCGGAGACATGGTTGATCGAAACGGTCAGTTCTTCCACATTGGCAGCAATGGCCGACGCAGCCGCACTGGCTGCCTGAGCGTTGCCTTCCATCTCATCCACACCATGCGACAGCGCATTGGCCGAGGCCGACACTTGGCCCGCCTGCTCATGCGTGGCACTGATGGCGCTACGCAGCGATTCCTGCATTGTGTGTATCGCTTCGATCAGGCGCCCGATCTCATCGCGCGACGCCGGCGGCAATATGCCGGTCAGGTCGCCATCAGCAATGCGACGCGCGGCCGTCACGGCTTCGGCAAGCCGCTGTTCGATCCTGCGTGAGGTAAGGAAGGAGAAGACAATCGCGACGATCACGCCGACGACCAGCGCAATCAGGCTACCGCGGGTCGCCAGCGCTACATCGCTCTCGGCGGATTCGGCCGAGCGCTTGGCACCCTCTGCATTGAGCTTTGCGAGCGCATCGGTCTGATCGCGCAGCGCATTCGCGGCTTTCACCCAAGCCCCTTTCCGCAGCTCCTGCGCCTTCGCTTCATCGCCACTTTGCACGGCGCTGACGGCCTCGTTGACGGAATCGCGATAGGCGTCGAACGCCGCGGCAACCGCGTCCGCGATCTTGTGCTCTTCGGGCGAGGTTGCGAGCTTACGGTGTGCCGCGATAGCGGCCGTCACATCAGCCTCGAGCTTCTTCAGCGAAGCTTCGATTTTCTTCTTCTCGTCCTCCGAGCCGGGCAGCATGTATTCAAGGCTTCGCACACGATGGCGCAGCCGTTCCTGGCTGATCTTTGCCGCCGACTGTACAGACGGCAGCCAGCTATTCACGATCTCGGCGGTGTCGCTTCGAACGCTCTGGATCTGCAGAACGCAGAAGACGATGGCGAGAATCAGTACGCCCGCCGAAACGATGAAGTTCAACAGCAACTTGGCGCGCAGGCTCAAGCCATCGAAGAATTGCATGATGATTCCTCCGGACGAGCCCACGGTGGACAGCGATATAACGGGCAGCAAGAGCGCCCTAAAAAATGGGCCAAACCAGCACCACAGCGGCGCATGCCGGGTTAACGGGCCCCGTCCGCACAACTTGAGTGCATATCAGGCCCCGCCCGTGGCACGCGCCACGCTGGCCGGCGCGCCGCACGGCTAGACTCCCAGCGATTCCCGTAACGCCCACCTGAGACTGCCATGACGCCAGACTTCATCACTGCTACCGCCTTCAACCTGGGCATGAACCTGTTGCACGCCGTGCTCGGCCTGATCGCCGGCGTGGTCGGGCTGCGTTTCGTCGACAACGTGCTGCTCAAGTCGCTTGATTTCGAAGAAGAGCTCAAGAAGGGCAACATTGCCGTGGCAATCTTTGCCTCGACCATGTTGTTGTTCATCGCCGTGCTGCTCTCCTTCGGGCTGCGCGGATGACTGCCGGCAAGCCGGGCGCCCATCGCCCGCTCCTGCTGCTGACGGGGCTTGCCTGCATACTGATCGCCGCGGGCGCCTACGGCCGCAGTGATGCACCGCTGGTGATCGAACCCGATTGGCGGATTGACTGGCGTACAGCAACTCAACCGGGCAACGCAGCGACAAGCGCCGACGCCACTGTCCAACTGACCAACGGCAAGCGCGTCCAAGAACAGCAACTCGACCGCACCGTAGCACGCCACCAGGGGCCTGATCGCTGGCTGCCCTACCACTTCAGCGTGGGCGGCGCACCGGTCACGACCGTGGCCCCCGGCACCGATCGGCATCACCACTTCGTCAACCACTTCCTCGAAGGTTTCGTGCCGATGCCCAAGGCCGAACCGTGGGTGCCGCTTTACGTGATTGCACACCGCAAGACCTACGTCGAAGACCCGCAACAATATGGCGTGCGCGAAATGTGGCAAACCTCGCGCGAATCGATGGGCAACCCGCGCGGAGACTGCGAGGACCACGCAATCGCCCTGGCCGACTGGCTGATCGGGCTTGGCAAGGACGCGCGCGTTGTGCTGGGCACGATGAACGGCGGCGGCCACGCCTGGGTGGTCGTGCGCGAGAACGACCAGACCTGGCTGCTGGAAGCCACCCGCAAGCGAAGGACGCGGCATTGGTCCTATCCGCTCGCGAGCCTGCATCCGGAATACGTGCCGCGCGAGATGTTCGACCGCGTGCGTTGGTGGCAAAACACAGGCGGCGCGACAGTCGACTACGCGGGCGCTCACTGGCAACTCGGCGCGCGCTTTGAGCGGCCGGAAAACCGCGCCGCGACAGCGCCGACGGGCAGCTAGCCAAGTGTCGCGAACACAGAAATTCCGCACCGAATTGGGGCGGGAACCCATATTTCGCAACGCACTGTGAGACAGTACCGTCGCTAGGGTTTTCCCTAGGCCTTGCCATGGCATGTCGAACGAGTATTCTGGCGTCGCCCTTAAAACTATTCCAAAGGCATAACCATGACCGAGGCAATGCAGGCCCAGGTGGAGACCAACTTCATCGAGGGCATCGATCATCTGCTCGCGCAGATGGAAGACGTCGTCCATCCCGCCCCCCACGCTGCCGACAGCGTGCCGCAGCTGCTGCCGCCGGGTGCGACGCACCTGTCGCAGCACCGCGCACGCGGCCGCATCAGCGGCTGGTGGCTCACCACCGAGGAACGCAACGTACAGGTGACCGATGCCGCCGGGGTGATCGGGGCCGTGCTGCGCAGCCACCGCGGCAGCACCACGCCAATCGTCGCCTACGACCCGCTGAGCAAGCGCATCGAGACGGAGTCCGGGAGCATTTACGAGCTCGGCATGCCGGACACCGCCTTCGCGGCGCGTGGCCGTCATGTGTTGCGCAAACTCGGATTCTGACGCCCGGAATCGACGCTACACATTTCCCCCGAACGGCCGTTAAGACGGCAGAGCCTCACTGGCTCCCCACAACGTTCGACAAAGGAGGGGAAATGAAGATCTTGCGCAACATCCTGATCGCCGGGATGGTCGCCCTCACGGCCAACACCGCAGCGATCGCAGAAGAGAAGGCGACTCGCGAGGAGGCAAAAGCCCTCGTCGACAAAGCGCTGGCCCACATCAAAAGTGCTGGACCGGACGCTGCCTTCACCGACTTCAGCACGCCGGGCAGCAAGCCTTGGCACGACCGCGATCTCTACCTCTTCGCGTACGACTTCAGCGGCAAGAACATCGCCCACGGCGCCAACCCGAAGCTGCGTAACACCAATCTGATCGACTTGAAGACCGCCGACGGCAAGATGCTGATCCGCGAAATGGTCGACATGACCCGCAGCAAAGGCGAGGGCTGGATCGACTACGACTGGCCACATCCGCAAACCAAGGCGCTTGAGAAGAAGAGCGCCTACGTGAAACGCATCCCGGGCATGGACGCGTTCATCGGCAGCGGCATCTACAACGTAGGCAAGTAAGTCTGCCGCGGCGGCGCGGGTCGCGTCGCCGCAACTGCGGTAAAGTCCGCCTCTCGCTCGCAGCCCGCAGTTTCGTGTCGCATCAGATTCCTTACCACCCGCCGCCGCACCAAGGCCTCAGCATCGTCTTCCTCGACGACACGATGATCGTGCTCGACAAGCCCGCGAGCCTGCTGTCGGTGCCGGGGCGCGGCGACGCGATGCAGGACAGCCTGGCCAGCCGCGTTCAGGCGGAATTTCCGGAAGCCCTGATCGTGCACCGGCTCGACCTTGCCACCTCGGGCCTGATCGTGATGGCTCGCGGTGCTGCGCACCACCGGACGCTGAGCCTTGCGTTTCAGGGCCGTGAAGTGGACAAGCGCTACATCGCTATCGTGACGGGCGAGCCCGAAGCGGATTCAGGCGAAATCGATCTGCCTCTCATCTGCGACTGGCCCAATCGCCCCCGCCAGAAAGTGGACCACGAGATCGGCAAACCCTCGCTGACCCGCTGGCGCGTGCTGGCGCGCGAGGGCGGGCGCGCGCGGCTGGAACTCGAACCGGTGACAGGGCGATCCCATCAATTGCGGGTGCATCTGGCCGAGCGCGGCCATGCGATCCTCGGCGATCCGCTCTACGCGGCCCCGGCCGAGCGCGACGCGGCGCCACGCCTGCTGCTGCATGCTGCGGCGCTAAGCCTGCCGCATCCAGTAAGCGGCACGCGGCTAGATTTACGCAGCGAGGCGCCGTTCTGATGACTGCCATGCTTCCCGATTTCAACCTCGTGGGCTGCGGCCGACTTGGCCGCAGCATCGCAGCGCTGCTGCACACGCATCACCAGGTACGCATCGCCCAGCTGGTCGATTGCGAAGCTGATGCCGCTCGCACGGCGAAGGACTTCGTCGGCGCGGGCGAACCCGGCACGCTGGATTCCTTTCGCCCCGCTGCGATCACGCTGATCGCAACGCCGGATGACACCATCGCCGATGTCGCAGCACAGCTCGCAAGCCGCGTCCGGCACGGCGACATCGTGTTTCATTGCAGTGGCGCACTGCCGAGCAGCACACTTGCCGTGCTGCGTTCGTCCGGTTGTGCGGTGGCGAGCATTCACCCGCTACGCAGCTTCGCCAGCCCCGCGCGGGCGGTAGCCGATTTCGCGGGCACCGCATGCGGATGCGAAGGCGACGATGCAGCGCTGGCGCTGCTTGGCCCGTTGTTCGATGCGATCGGCGCGCAACGCTTTGCCATCGACCCGGCCGGCAAGTTGCTTTATCACGCTGGCGCCGTGCTCGCCTGCAACCACCTGGTCGCCCTGATGGAATCCGCGCTGCGCAGCATGGAGGCGGCCGGCGTGCCGCGGGAAGCCGCATGGCCGGCGCTGCGCCCATTGATCGATGGCACCCTCGCCAACCTCGACCGCGTCGGACCGCGTGCTGCGCTGAGCGGCCCGGTGGCGCGCGACGACCGCGCGACGGTGCTGGCCGAGTGGGCCGCCACGGCAGCCGCGGATGCGCCAGTCGGCGAGGTCTACCGCAGCCTGTCGCGCATGGCGATGACGCTCACTCCGAGCGGAGGCCGCCTCACCCCCGCCGACCTTGAAGCACCCGCAGCAGGCGATCGCCAAACAGATTGATCGCCAGCCCGGTCATCACCAGGGCCGCCGCCAGCAGCTTCCAGCCCGGTAGCGCCTCGCCCGCGAGCAGGCTGGCCGCACCCATGCCGAACACTGGCACCAAAAGCGCGCTGGGCGTAACGACCGCCGCCGGGTGCCGCGCCAGCAGCCAGTTCCACACGCCGTAGCCAAACAGCGTATTGCCAACCGCCTGCCACAGCACGGCGGCCCAGGCGACCCACGACGCGTGCATCAAGACCTGCTGCATCAGGGCCGGGCCTTCGGCCACTGCGCTCAGCGCAAATAACGGTGGCACTGCGAACAGGCTGGACCACGCCATGAAGGCCAGCACATCGACCCGGCCGACACTGCGCGCAACCGTGTTGGCACCGGCCCAACCGAGCGCAGCACCGAGCACCAGCGCGAGCCCTGTAGCAGTGACAGCGGCCCCCGGTACTGCGGTGATGTGAACTGCGATCACGCCAATGCCCGCCAAGGCCAAGACAAGCGCAACACCCTGCTCCCGGCGCAGCCGCTCGCCGCGCTGCCAGCGCGCGAGTCCGATCGTGAAGAACACCTGCGACTGGATAACCAGCGACGCCAGCCCGGGCGAAATATCGTGCCGCATCGCGAGGAACAGCAGGCCGAACTGCCCCACACCCAGCAACACGCCGAAGGCGGCGAGCTTGCCCCACGGTACGGCGGGCCGCCTGATCAGGAACACCAGCGGCACGGCCGACAGCGAGAAGCGCAGCGCTGCGAACAGGAAGGGCGGCAGCTCATGCAGGCCCAGCTTGATCACGACGAAGTTGGTGCCCCAGACGAATACCACGGCGAGGGCGAGCAGCAGGTGGGTGGCCGGCATCGGAGGCGCTATCGGGGCGGAGCGCCACAGTCTAGGCGCTGAGCCGGCACAAAGAATGTCGGCGATGTATCAGTCGGCCAGTGCGATCCGCGACAATAGCGGTTTTGCTGCATAGCCCGCCCAATGATCACCCCCGTCGACCTCGCGAAAGCCTACCGACTTCTCAACCACGGCCCAGTCACGCTGGTCAGTAGCGCGCACGGCACCCAGCGCAACGTGATGGCCGCGGCGTGGGCGATGCCGCTCGACTTTTCACCGCCCAAGGTCGCCGTGGTGGTCGACAAGCAGACCTTCACGCGCGGCCTGATCGAAGCCTCGGGCGAATTCGTGCTAAACATCCCGGCGCGTGGTATCGCCACGCAAGTGATCGCCGCGGGTGGCTGCAGCGGGCGCGATGGCGACAAATTCGACGCACTCGGCATCGCGACTATGCCGTCCACGGTGGTCGCTGCACCACGCGTTGCCGGCTGTGTCGGCTGGCTCGAATGCCGCGTGATCCACGAACCGCACAATGAACGGGCCTACGATCTCTTTCTCGGCGAGGTCGTCGCCGCAGCGGCCGACGCACGCGTGTTCCGTGACGGCCACTGGCTGTTCGACGAGGCAAGCGACCCGGAGCTGCGCACGCTGCACTACGTGGCCGGCGGCCAGTTCTACGTCAGCGGCGAATCCTTGCAGGTTAGGGAAGACTAGAGCGCCGGTGCTGCGCGGGCAGCGCCCGCAATGCACGCGACGTGCGCCGGATCGAGGTCCGCGACGCCGCCCAATCGGCCGCCGTAGTGCAGCCCGAATGACCACGCAGCGGCGTCCAGCGCGCTAAGGTCGTAGCCGATCGCCTGTAAACCCAGCGCCACGTCGAATCCCGCCGGCGGCTCCGGGTAGGGTTGGTCGCACCACAAGCCGAAACCGCGCTGCGCGAGTTCGCGCCATGGGAACAGCGGTGACGGATCCACCTTGCGGCCAGGCGCCACATCGGCATGGCCGACGAAGGCGAGCGCCGTGAGCTGGTGGCGTGCCCGCAGATCCTCCAGCAAACGATACAGCGCCGCCATCAGCGGCTGGCCGTAGGGCTCCTGACCATCGTTATCGAGTTCGATGCCGATCGACGCTGAATTCACATCGCTGATCGCGCCCCAACGTGAACGGCCTGCGTGCCATGCGCGATCGCGCTCGTCCACCAGTTGCACGATGCGCCCCGTACGCGTGATGAGGTAGTGCGCGCTGACCTCCGAAAGCGGGTTGGTCAGCGTGCGCAGCGCCGGCGCGGCGTTGCCGTTGGAGGTGTGATGGATCACCACCAGGCTCACCCGCCGCGAGCCGAAGTTCGGCGACGGACGGACTTCATCGGCCAGCGGGCCGGGCCTCAGCGTGGGGGTGCAGGCAGCGAGCGCTGCCGCGACCAGCAGCAGCGTCAGCGCGGTTCGGAGTTGGAGCAACAGGCTGGGATCGGAACGCATCATCGCCCGAATGGTGCGACAAGCGCGCGCCGCGGCCAAGTCAGCGCTGCACACTTCGCCGGCTTGCGCTGGGTCAGTACCCCTGCATGGCAGCGCGCGGATGCTTGCAGGCATTCGCCGCCAAGGCACGCCGTAACCGGAGCCCGAAATGCCGCTCATCGAAACCGAATTCGCCGACTCGATCGGCACGCTGGTGATGAACCACGTCGAGAAGCGCAATGCGCTGAGCATGGAACTGATCGACGAAATGCTGGCCGCGATCGAGCATTTCAACGCCAACGGCGCGCGCGTGATTGTTCTGCGCGCGCCGGCCGGCTGCCGGGTCTGGTCCGCCGGGCACGACGTCAGCGAACTGCCGGATCGCGGGCGCGACCCGCTCGGCTGGGGCGACCCGCTGCGCGTGGTGATCCGCGCGATACAGGAGTCTCCGGCGCCGGTGATCGCCCACATCGAGGGGTCAGTGTGGGGCGGCGGCTGCGAAGTAGCGCTGGCATGCGACATCCTGATCGCCACCACCGAGGCGAGCTTCGCAATCACACCGGCCAAACTGGGCGTGCCCTACAACCTTGGCGGCGTGCTGACGCTGATGAACATGGTGCCGCATCCGGTGCTGCGCGAAATGCTGTTCACCGCGCGGCCGATCCCGGCACGCCAGGCCTTCAACCTCGGCATGATCAACGCGATCTGCGATGCGGCTGAAATCGACGCCCGGGTCGCCGACATGGCGCGCGCCATCGCCGCGAATTCGCCGCTGTCGATCGCTGCCATGAAGGAAGAGATCCGCCTGCTCGCCGGCGCGCATTCGATCTCGCCCGAGCTTTTTGAGCGGGTGCAGGCATTGCGACGGATCGTCTACGACAGCCACGACTACCAGGAAGGGCTCAACGCCTTCCGCGAGAAGCGCAAACCGGTTTTCGTCGGCAACTAGCCAATTCCGCTCGACGCGTCACGCCCCGAGCGCACGCAACGCGATGCGTTGGCGCGAGTGTTGCTGCTCGCTACCATGGGCCACGGCGGGCGTCGGCGTCCGCGCTTTCGCGATTGGATCAGCAATGTCGCCATCGGATGCATGCCGGGAATCCGTAGAAACCTTCAACAAGCTCGCTGAGCGCTATGCAGCCAAGTACTTCGACCTGACGCAGTACGACCGCTACTACGCAATGCTTGCGGAGCGCCTCCCCTTTGGCGGCTCGGTGATCGATGTGGCATGCGGCCCCGGCACTGTCTCCGCCTACCTGAAACGCGCCCGCCCCGATCTAGCCGTCGTCGGCATTGATCTGGCGCCGCGGATGATCGACGAAGCTCGGCAGCGCGTTCCTGGCGGCGTCTTTCATGTCAGCGACTGTCGCGACCTGGAAGGATTCGATAGTGACGCATTCGAAGGTGCCGTGTTTGCGTTCGGCCTAAGCTACCTCACCGACCTCGATGCGCAGCGATGCTTCGCAGCCCTCGTCCGCCGACTCAAATCCGGCGCTCCATTGCTGTTGGCAACCATTACAGGCCCTTCGGCATCGCGTTACGAGCAATCAAGCTCGGGCGAACGCGTATTCATGATCTATCGCACGCCCGACGCCGTGCACGCGCTGCTGCAGGCCGCCGGATTCCGAATCGCATTCAGCGAACTGATCGCCAGTCCAGAGAATGCAGTACTCGCGACCACCGATTTGGTTGTGCTCGCCGTACGCGTGCCCACGCAGGCTCCGACCAACGTAACATACGGAGCCGGAGAGCCATGTGCAGTAAGGCCCCCTGCGTCCGACAACCTTGAGCCCTGACACCTGTGAAACGCCCGCTAGTCATCCGCGCCGCGATCGCATACTCAATCGCCGTCTTAATCGCCCTGCTGATGCTTGCCGTGAATATGGGCGGCATGCTGCCGGGCCTGATCCTGTGCGCCGTCGTGATAGGCGCCCTGCATCTATGCTTCACCGCCTTCGAATTCAGCGACATCTTCGGCAACAGCGGTCGACGGGAAGTGACGCCGCCGGAACCGGACTACGTCAGCAACCGCTCGACGCCTGACTGACAGCCGCCCAAGCAGCGGCCCACCGATGCTTGGGCCGCGAGAGCGGTTCAGAAAGCACCGCGACGCCGGCCGCAGCGGATCTCGAACAGCTTCTCGAAGTTCGCAATGTGAAGCACCTGAAGAACATCCCCCGTGGCGCCTTCGATTGCCACACGCTTTCCAGATTCAAGTGCCCGAGTTCGCGCGATCAACAGCATGCCCAGCGCGGCGCTATCGATGTAGCTGACGTCGGCAAGGTCGATCACAAGTTCGGCCCCATCGGGCCGCAAAGCGTCGCCGAGCGCCGCCGAGAATTCGCGATGCATCTGAAAGACGAATCGCCCTTTCAGCTGAATGGTCGGCACGCTATTTGGACGATTCATAAAACTGCTTCAGCATTTACTGCCGACCTCTCGCGTTTCTTTTCAAACACACCATATGGCGGAAATCGCAATCTTGAATTGCTCGGCGATTGACGTCACCACCTCTGCCCTCACGGTATGGCGTTCGACCCGCTTAAATCCGAATTGGGTCCAGCTCACTTGTTACGCATTGCAAATTCCTTGACCCGTGCAAAGGCGCGGCGAGGCAATAGCAATTGATGATTGAGTCAACGAATCCGCGCAAAGCCCGAAACATTAAGGGCTCGCGCACATTTCGCGCCGGCTGACGGGCAATAGCCATTCAATTACAAGGGTTAATTGGCGTAGCCAAAGATGGCAATTAACCACGTCAATAGCAAGGCTATTTCACTGTCCTGTGCTCACCTTCCAGACAAGGCTCGTCCAATTGCTTTCTTTGCTCGCGACAGGCCGCAGCAACGAATGCCTTTCTCCCCCAGGAGATGCCGGAAGAGAACACCGCCGGCGGAGGCCTCCACGCTCACGTTATCAATTGGACCCCTGCAATGGCCAAACGCTTTCCACTCGCACCGAGACACCCAGAGCGCATCTGCTGGGGTTGCGACCGCTACTGCTCGGTCGATTCGCTCAGCTGCGGCAACGGCTCGGAACGAACACCACACCCGATCGAATTCTTCGGCCCCAATTGGTACAAGGACGATCCGGAATTCATATCGGCGGCGGAAAGCGGCCCTGCGTCCGAGTGAACGATCGGCCGCCACGCAGGCTTCAGGGAACCGGCGCGAGGTGGATGTCGTCGGTCGAGGTCGCGCCAGCGGTCGAGGCCCGAATGTGCTCGATCAGGCTGGCCAGGCCACCGCTGATGTACTTGTGGCGATGACGCACAAGGTAAAACGCGCGGCCGAGATCGAGGTTAAGCACCTGCAAAGGCACCAGGCTGCCGCGGCGGAAGGCATCGCGCAGCGCGAGCCGCGAGATGCAGCCCAGCCCAAGGCCCGCCTCCACGGCACGCTTGATTGCCTCGGTATGCTCAAGCTCCAGCCGCACCTTCAAACGCTGGCGATCTTCGCCAAATGCGTGTTCAACGGTGCCACGGGTACCCGAGCCAGGCTCACGCAGAATCCAGTCCTGCTCCAGCACATGATCGCGCGTCAGGGCGCCCTGCCCCGCCAAGGGATGGCTCGGCGCTGCAAACACAACCAGTTCATCGCGCAGCCAGGGCTCGGCGATCACATCCGGATGCTGCAAGTCACCTTCGACGAGCCCCAGATCCAGCTCGAAGCGCGCCACCGAGGCGACGATCGCAGTCGAGTTATGCACCGCGAGCTGCACACGGGATTCGGGATGGCGCTGCAGGAAGTCCGCGACGAACAGCGTGGCGAGGTAGTTGCCAATTGTCAGGCTCGCCCCCAGCCGCAACGGCCCGACCGCAGTGTGCGCGCTGAGCGATTCCTCCAGCTCATGCGCGCGATCCAGGATTTGCGTCGCTCGCGGCAGCAGCCACTGCCCGGTGTCGTTGAGCCTCAGGCTCTTGCCGACACGGTCGAAAAGTACCTGGGAGTAGGCCCGCTCCAGTTCGGCAAGCGCAGTGCTGGTCGCCGACTGCGACAAGGCGAGGCGCTCAGCCGCGCGACTGGCGGAACCGGTCTGCGCGACCGCAACGAAGATTTCCAACTGCCGGAGTGTGAATCTCATATCTATTTCTTAGATAAGTATCGTCATCATAATCCGTTTAGTAGATCAGCGAGACTTGCCTAGAATGCCCCGCAACACAGAAGGGTCATTCATGCGGATCATCGTTTCAATCAAGCGGGTGGTGGATCACAACGTCCAGGTTCGCCCGCGCAGTGACGGCAGCGACATCGACACCACCGGCGTACGGATGGTGATCAACCCCTTCGACGAAAACGCACTGGAAGAGGCGGTAAGGCTGCGCGAGCGTGGCATCGCCTCGGAAGTGGTCGTCGTGTCCTTCGGTGACGCAACGGTGCAGGAATCGCTGCGCCAGGCCATCGCGCTGGGTGCGAACCGTGCGATCTGGGGCCAGGCGCCTGCAGCGCTCGATCAACTCGCCGTCGCCAAGCTGCTGCGCCACGTCGCGCAGCGTGAAGAAGCCTCACTCGTAATGCTCGGCAAGCAGGCGATCGACGAGGACGCCGGGCAAACCGCGCAGATGCTCGCTGCGCTGCTCGACTGGCCACAAGCGGTGGCGGTGTCCGAACTGGCGATCGACGGCGACACCTTGCACGCAACGCGCGAGGTCGATGGCGGCAGCGAGTCGCTGGAGATCCGTTTGCCCGCAGTGGTATCGGCCGATCTGCGCCTCAACGCACCGCGCTTCGTGAAGTTGCCGGACCTGATGAAAGCCAAGCGCCAGACCATCGAAGCGCTGGACTGCACGGCGCTGGGCATCGACCTCTCGCCGCGCCTGCAGCGTGCGCGCGTCGAAACGCCGCCGCCGCGCCCCGCCGGCCAGCGTGTCGGCTCGGTCACCGAACTGATCGCAAAACTCCGTAACGAAGCACAGGTGATCGCATGAGCGTCCTCGTCCTCGCCGATATCGCCGCGAGCGGCGTCGCGCTCGCGACCCGCCAGGCAGTCAGCGCCGCGCAACACTGGGGTGCGCCGATCGATCTGCTGGTGCTCGGTAGCACCGATGTCGCAGCCCATACACAGATTGCCGGTGTGCGGCGCGTGCTGCATGCCGATGCGCCGCAACTCGCACAGCCAGTCGCCGAAGACCTTGCGCGTGTTCTCAACGGCCTCGCCGACGACTACACGGTGATCCTCGCCGCACACGGCAGCCTCGCCCGCAACGCCCTACCGCGCGTCGCGGCGCTGCGCGACGTGGGCATGGTCAGCGAAGCCGTCGCGCTGCTCGGCCCGCACAGCTACCAGCGCCCGATCTACGCGGGCAACCTGCTCGCCACGGTCGACAACCGCCCCGGTCTGCAAGTGCTGACCGTGCGCGCCTCGCGCTTCGAAGCCGCGGCGCTGAATGGCCACGCCGACTGCGTCGCGATCGCCGTGCCCGCCACAGAAGGGCGCAGTCGCGTCACCGGCCACAAAACTGCCGCAGGCGAGCGCCCGGAACTGGGCAACGCGCGCGTGGTGGTGTCGGGCGGGCGCTCGCTGGGAAGCGCCGAACGTTTTCACGCCTGCCTCGCCCCGCTCGCCGACCGCCTCGGCGCGGCGATCGGCGCCACGCGTGCCGCCGTCGATTCCGGCTACGCGCCGAACGAATGGCAAGTCGGCCAGACCGGCACCGTCGTCGCACCGGATCTCTACATCGCAGTGGGCCTCTCCGGCGCGCTGCAGCACACCGCAGGCATCAAGGACAGCCGGGTGATCGTCGCGATCAACCAGGACCCCGAAGCCCCAATCATGCAACTGGCGGACTACTCGCTGGTTGCCGACCTCTTCGATGCCGTACCGGAACTGGTGCGCCATCTGCAACCGGAAGCCACCGCATGAGCAAGCTCGCCACCGAAACCGTGATCGACGTCCACCACTGGAACGACACGCTGTTCAGCTTCAAGACCACGCGCGACCCCGGCCTGCGCTTCGCAAACGGCCAGTTCGTGATGATCGGCCTGCAGGACGAGAACCGCCCCTTGCTGCGGGCCTACAGCATCGCCAGCGCCAACCACGAAGAGCACCTCGAGTTCTTCAGCATCAAGGTGCCGAACGGCCCGCTCACCTCGCGCCTGCAACACCTGCAGCCGGGTGACGAAATCCTCGTCAGCCGCAAGCCGACCGGCACGCTGATCATCGACGATCTGCTGCCCGGCCGTAACCTGTTCCTGCTCAGCACCGGCACCGGGCTCGCGCCCTTCCTCAGCATCATCAAGGACCCGGAAACCTACGAGCGTTTCGACAAGGTGGTGGTCACGCACGGCGTGCGCAGCGTCAGCGAGCTGGCCTACGCCGAGCAGATCCAGCGCGAGCTGCCGGAGCATGAGTTCCTCGGCGACTACATCCGCGATCAGCTGCTGTACTACCCCACGGTGACGCGCGAGCCCTTCCGCAACCAGGGCCGCCTGACGACGCTGATCGAATCCGGCAAGCTGTGCGCCGATCTCGGCCTGCCTCAGCTCGACCCGGCACACGACCGCGCGATGTTGTGCGGCAGCCCGGCGATGCTCAAGGAGTTGTCGGACATGCTCGACGCACGCGGCTTCACGGTGTCGCCGAACATCGGCACGCCGGGCGACTACGTCATCGAGCGCGCCTTCGTCGAGAAGTAAGCCTGCCCGCGGGCCGGCGCGCGCTCAGGCCTTATCCGGCCCCTGAAACCCACCGCGGCGGAAGGTGAGCACCAGCGTGTCGCGGTGCCCGCCTTCGACGAGCGGCTGGATTGGCGTCGATTCGTGGATCACCCTCGCGTCGTCGAGCAGCAGCGTGGTCCACGCTTCGGTCATCGTGAAACGCATGCCCTGCGGGCCATCGGCCTCGAATACGCGCGTCTCGCCGCCCTTGATGCCCTCGCGCCCGACCAGCAGCACTGCCACATAGTCGACACCGTCGCGGTGAGCCCCCTCGGGCGTCGGGCGGCCGATACCATCGGTGGTGTCGATGCGGAACTGGTGCGCTTCGATGAACCATTGCGGTACGCCGGCGAAATGCCCGAGCCAGCCAGCCAGCCCGGTCAGCAGTGCCTGCCAGTCGGGCGACGCAAGCGTCGCCGCCTCAACCGGTTCGAACCAGCGCTCCAAACCGCCGTGCAGCGCGTTGTAGGCCACCGGTTGCCAGTGCGCACGGTGCGGGGTCTGCGTGAGCTGCCCGCTGCCCGTGTCGAACACGAAGCAGGCATGCCGACGGAAGCGGTAACGGCCGCCGTCGCGCAGAAAGGCATCCGGCGGCAGTGCATTCCAGGCGGGCTGCAGCGCGGCGAGGCCCGCCGCGGTGGCGCCGGTCAGCGCCGTGAGGCCTTCAGCATCCAGCGCCACAAAGCCCTGCTCACGCAGCGCGGTATCGATCTGTTGGGGCGCCGTGATCGGCGGAGCTAGCGGCTTCATCGCACTCAATCGGAATCGCAGTCGGAATCAGGAGAGGGCGCCAGCCTAGCCGGCGACGGGGTTGTGGCCGAATCGGGCCTGCTGCGCGGCAAGATACGCGCGCCAGGCCTCGTAACCGCCAGCAAGCGGGCGCACGTTGCGGTAGCCGAGCGCCTGGATCGCCTTCGCCGCATACACCGCACCGGCGTCTTCGGGGCAGGCACAAAGCGTAACCACCAGCGCATCGAGCGGCCAACCCACGACCGCGCGATCGAGCGCTTCGTAGTCCGCGACGGTGAAGCCTTCCAACTCGCCCGCCTCGGCGCGCAGCGCGGCGCCGCGCAGATCGATCAGCCGCACTGGCTGCCCTGCGGCGAGCGCATCGCCCAGCGCACGCGGCGCGATGTGCGGCATTTTCGCCATCTGCTCGAAACGCTGGCGAAGCCAGAACTTCCACGCAAACCAGAGCGCAATCACCGCGGCCAGAATCAGCAAGGCATTCACGCCGTAGCGCAAGGCAAGCTCGATCACCAACGCGATCTCGTCGCGCAACAACGAACCTGCCAGCAAGGCCAGCCCCGCCCACAGCGCGGCACCGATCGCGGCGGCAGACAGAAAGGCCGGCAGCGGCATGCGCAGGGCTCCGGCAATCGGCGGCGCGACAGTCGAGA
>CAMFLH010000064.1 GCA_945957295.1 uncultured Uliginosibacterium sp. | reverse complement strand
CCGCGATCTACGACGCCGGCCCGCGCAAGAGCTTCGTCGCCGCACTGCGCGACATTCCCGAGCTGTGGGAGATCAGCTACGACCCGAAGGCCGAGCCGATCCACGACGGCTATGTGCATGACTACAAGATGGGCGAAGCGATCGCCAAGCCCGGCTACCTGAACGTGCGACGCATTCCGCTCGAAGAGCCAATGGAGGATTTCTTCTTCGACCCCGCCTACCGCGACGCGATCGGCGCCGCGCGCAGCGGCGGCCGCGCACAGGTGGTGAACCTCGATGCGCGTATCAAGATCGCCGAACTGCCGGTGGCCGGCATGCCGCATGTCGGCTCCGGCATCACCTGGTCGCACGAGGGCTCGACCGTGCTCGCCACGCCGAACCTGCGCGAGAGCGTGATCTCGGTGATCGACCTGAAGAGCTGGCGCGAGATTGCGCAGATTCCCGCGCTCGGCCCCGGCTTCTTCCTGCGCAGCCACAGCACCACGCCCTACGCCTGGGCCGACGCGATGATGAGCCCGAAGAAGGACACCATGCTGTTGATCGACAAGGCGACGCTCAAACCCGCCGGCACGATCACCCCCGCCCCCGGCAAGACTGCCGCCCATGTCGAGTTCGACCGCACTGGCCGCCACGCGGTGGTCAGCATCTGGGAGCGCGAAGCCGACGGCGGCGCATTGGTGATCATCGACGCGAAAACGCTAAAGGAAGTCAAACGCCTGCCCGCCGACAAACCCGTCGGCAAATACAACGTCTGGAACAAAACGCAGAAGGACGAAGGTACGAGTCACTGACTCGTACCTTCGCGACCCGAGGGGACTCTCCGCGTAGCGGAGTCAATTCGCGCAGCGAATTGGAGGCACGCGGTTTGTGCCTCGCGCTGCGAAGGCACGTCCTCGCGAAGCGGCGGCCAATGCGCATCGCGCATTGAAGTCACTGACTCGCCCCCTCGCCACACGAGGGAACACGCCGCGTAGCGGCGTCAATTCACGCCGCAAAGCAGCCGCCGATCGCCGCAACGCAGCGGCACGCTGTCAGACAATTCCGATCAGCACACGCACCTGGCCAAACAACTCGTCGCGGGTGTGCTGCATCTCGGAAAACGCCCGTTGCGCGGCCCCGGTGTCACCGGCCCGCAAGCGCACCGCCACAACATCGGCCTGCGCGTGCAGCAGGTCGTGCAGTTCGCGAATCGCCACGAGGCCGGCACGCTGCGGGTTGGCCTCTTGCTCAAGCCAGCGCCCGAGTCGGCACTCGGTCGCAAGCAAAGCCGGGAACTGGGCGGCACCGTCGGGCTGCACGAGCAACGAGCGAATGCGCTCCATCCACTGGTAGTGCTCGACTTCGGCACCCAGCAGCGCGAAGTCCTCTCGCGCGAGCTGTGGCACCTGCTCGCCCCAACTCTCAAACGGCCGGTAATTGCGCACCCACCCGACCAGCTCGCCCGCAGGCATGGGGCGCGCGATCGCGTAGCCCTGAGCTTGGTCGCAACCGAGTGCCAGCAGGATCAAGCCGTGTTGCTCGGTCTCAACCCCCTCGGCAACCACCGTTCGTCGGAACACGCGCGAGAGCCCGATCACGCCCTCCACGATGGCAAGGTCCTCGGGGTCGTGCAGCATGTCGCGGATGAAGCTCTGATCTATCTTGATGACCTCGGCCGGCAGGCGCTTGAAGTAGGACAGCGATGAGTAGCCGGTGCCAAAGTCGTCGATCGCAGCACCGATCCCCAGCCGCTGGCAGGCTTCGATGACGCTACCGACGTGCTGCAAATCTTCGATTGCAGCGGTTTCGAGAATCTCCAGTTCGAGCGCATGCGCGGGCACATCGGGGTAGTCGAGCAAAGTACGTTCGATGAAGCCGACCAGGTTGGCGCTCTGCAGGTGGCGCGCAGCAATGTTCAGGCTCACCTGCAGCTGGAGCCCTTCTGCACGCCAGGCGCTCTGGCAGCTGAGCGCCTGGCCGATGACCCATTCGCCAAGGGTGATGGAGAGTGGGTGGTCTTCGATCTGCGGCAGGAAAGCGGATGGCGGTAGCAGTCCGCGCACCGGATGCTGCCAGCGCACAAGCGCTTCGGCGCCAATTACCTTGCCTGCACGCAAATCGACGCGCGGCTGGAAGTGCAAAACCAGTTCGCCGGCCTTGATCGCCTTGTCGATCTCGCCGATCAGTGCGCGTTCCTCACGTGCACGTCGATCCAGCTCTGCATCGAACAGGTGATAGCGGTTGCCACCGCCCTGCTTCGCGACATACATGGCCTGGTCGGCATGGCGCAGCAGCGTATCGGGGTCGGCGCCGTCGGCCGGGAACACGGTCACGCCAATGCTGGCGGCAATCTCCACCACCGCGCCATCGAGCCGATAAGGCGCCGCCACTTCAGCGAGCACTCGTCGCAGCGCCTGTTCGCATTCGGCAAAGTCGCTCAGGTCGCGCAGCAACAGCACGAACTCGTCGCCGCCTATCCGCGCCACGGTATCTCCGCCCCGCAACACACCGCGCAGCCGGTTCGCCACATCCACCAGCAGTACATCGCCGGCCTCATGCCCAAGGTGGTCGTTAACCGGCTTGAAGCCATCCAGGTCGAGGTAGGCCACGGCCAGCATGGCTTGCGAGCGCTCCGCCTGTTGCAGCGCCAGCTGCAGGCGATCCGCCAGCAGCACGCGGTTGGGCAGGCGCGTCAGCGCGTCGTAGTGTGCGAGGTGGGCGAGGCGTTGCTGCTGCTCCTTGAGCAGCGTGACGTCGTTGAACACCACGATGCCGGCGATTACCGTGCCGTCCGCCGCGCGTACCGGCGCGGCGTTCGCAGTAACCCAGCGATCGCGGCCCTCCGGATCACGCACGATCAGCTCGGCGTTCTCAGTAACCTCCTGCCCCTGAGCGGCCCGCGCAAGTGGCCAGTTCGGCATCTCGCAGGGGCTGCCATCGGGGTTGAATACTTGCCAACCCTGCATGAAGGCGGTGACCGATGCGTCGTCCTCGCCCGGCGACATACCGCGCAGATGCACGGCCGCAGGGTTGGCCATGCGCAAGCGCATGCTGGGCGCATCGACGATCAGGATGCCCGCAGGTGACTGGGCGATCGCCGCCTGCAACAGGGCCCATGCGCGTTCGCGCTCAAGTTCAGCCTGATGACGGGCGGTCACATCCTCCCCAATGCTGGCCACGCCGATCACGACACCGTCTGCGTCGCGCAAGAGCGTGTTGTTCCAGGCGATCAGGCGATGGCCACCATCACGGCAGCAGATCTCGTTCTCGAATTGATCGACTGCGCGGCCTTCGGCCACCAACTTGGAGATCTCCGCACGAACTGAATCGCGCTGCGCGGCGGGCACCGCCAGTTCAAACCAGTCCTGGCCAATCAGTTCGTCTGCGCGATAACCCAGCAACTGCAGCAGGAAGGCGTTGCAGAAGCTCACCCGCCCTTGCAGGTCGAGTTGCACAGCAGCGAGCTTCACATTGGCCAACATGTCGCTGAAACGTCGCTCGGAGGCGCGCAGTCGTGCTTCGACACGCTTCACGCCGGAGATATCGGCCGCTGACAGCACCACGGCCAGCACACGCCCCTTGTCACTCACCGGGGTCAGTTCGGTCAGGTAGTGATGGGTTCGCCCCTGCGGGTCGGGCAGCGCATACTCCACCGTGCGGCTGTGACCGCTCTGCCAGACTTGGTCCAGCGTGTTGGCGATCCAGCCTCGCATCTCGGGCGGGAACCAGGAGACCAAGCGGGTGCCGAGCACCTCCTCGTCGATCAGCCCTTCGTAGGTACGGTTGACGAAGCGAATCACGCCCTCGGCATCGATTTCGTACAAGTAGGCGGATGCCGCCGAGGTAATCGCGCGCAGCCGTCGTTCGCTCACCGCAAGCTGTTCCGACACCGCATGACGCTCGGTAATATCCAGCGCCACGCCGCGTAACAACGTATCGCCCTCATGCGGCGATAGCCGTGTCACGATGTTCTGCAGCCACAGGATTCGCCCGTCCTGCGCGCGCATGCGGAACTCGATTTCAAAGCCCGGCTCTCCACGCGCAATCGCGTCAGACAAGCGTGCCTGCACCGCCTCGCGGTCCTCCTGCGGAATGCAACGCAGCCAGAAATCCGGACCAAGCCAGTCAATCGCCGGATAGCCGAGCAGCGCAACGACCCGTTCGCTGATGAAAGTCAGGCCGCGTGGGCCGCGCTCGGCTTCCCAGATCACGCCGTCGAGTGAATTGACCAGCTCGGCATAGCGCCGTTGTGCAGCGCTGAGCTCGGCGGTGCGCTGCGCGATCAGTTCCTCGACGCGCCGCGTGCGTCCCGCAGACGTAAGCACAAAGGCCACCAGCAGGGCGCTGCCGACCGATCCGAATAGCGGCGCCCACCAACGCAGCACGCCGCTCTGCGCAGCGAGGTAAGAATTCTGTGCAGCAAGGCGCAAGGTCCACGAACGGTCGGCGACATTGAAAGACGCGCGCGACACGAACGTGCCGTCGCCCAATTGCTCGCAGCCGGGCGCACCTGCGATCCGGATCACCGTGCTGTCGCTGGTGTCGGACAGGCAAAGTTGCAGACCGGCGGGCGTGGAGGCCTGCAAATGCTGCACCAGGTCGTCAAGCGAGAACGCGGCAAACACCACCCCGCCCCCCTTGCTGCCGCCACGCTCGGGCGGCTCAGCCGCCGAGCGTCCGTAGGCGAGATACACAACGATGCCGCGCTCATCCGGTCCGCGCTGCTGGGCAAGCCGGAACGGATGCGTGGCGGCAGCGCGCTCGCGCTCCTGCGCGCGCAGCGCGGCGGCGCGAGACGCCGCCACCGTGAAGACATCCAGCCCCAAAGCGTCGCGATTCACGCCAGTCGGCTCGATCGCGGTAATCACCAAACGCTCGCGGGCCTCCCCCGCAGGCGCAGGGCGCCGCACCCCGGCCGCGTCGCGCACGATGATGCGGAAGTCGCGCAGGCCAGATGCTCGCTGCCGGGCAAGCAGCGCGGGGACTTCTGCCGGCACCACATGCTCGGCACGCCCCAGCGCCAGCACTGCCGCATCGCGCGCCAGCCAGGGGCGAACAAAGTGGCTGAATTCATCGCGCGTCACATCGTCGGAGTTCTCGATGAACTGCCGGATGCTGCCCAGCACATCGACGGGGGACTGCAGGCTGTCGCGCAGGCCCCGCAGCGCAAAGGCGGCGTCGCGTTCGAGCGCGCGGTCTACACGGCTGCGCTCCCACTCGGCGAACTGCAGGAAAAGCACGACCAGTGCCGTAACCGAGACCACGATCGGCACACCGACCGCCGCACGGCGGCCGAACCAGCTGTCGCCCTGCCTTGCGAGCACCAGCAGCGTCAGCGGCGTGAAGGTCATCGCGCCAACCGCGTCGCCCAGCCACCAGTTCCACCATGAATACGGCAACTCGCGCAGCGGAAGCCTCCCGAGACCATACAACGCTGGTAGCGCCAGGCTGGCTGCCACGGCACAACCAAGCACCACTGCACCGACAAAACGGATCACGGCGAGCGGCTCGTCGAGCCGTAGCGAGCCCCCCAGCAGCCGCTGCACCAGCCATGCACCCGCCCAAGCCTGCAGCATCACGGAGAGTGCGACGGCGGTGGCCGGCGCCGGCAACAACACGCCAGACAACGTGTAGCCATGCAGCAGATTGAGCAGCAGCGCACCGAGGAATACCCCCGGCAGCAGGCGCCGCCCGAACACCAGCACAGCGCCAAGCGCGATGCCGGCCGGCGGGAACAGCGGTGACGCATAGCCGGGCGGTACGGCAAGCATCAGGCTGAGCCAGCCGACCGCGAGATAGGCGAGACACAGCAGCACATTGCCACGCAGCAAAGCCGCGCCGCCCAGGCTGCGCGCGCTGGCGCCCGACTCGGTGATCCGACCGATCAAGCTCAATCTGCCCCCCGGATGGCTCGCTGTCTCGCAGTGATGGCAGCGCGCCGCGATCGCGCGCCCTCGCCCCATCCTTGCTTAACGTCCGCCCGCCGACGGACTGTAGTGCCACGCGCGTCAGCCTGCCCCAGCCGCGGGGTACGACAGACCTGCACAGTACCGAGAACCAAGACTATGCTTATCAGGCTGCCGGACTCGTTCGGCCGCTTGGCGCTGTTCCCCACCGCTACCCAGGAGCCCAGGATGAACCTGCAGAACATCATCGATACCGTGAGCACCCAGCTCACGACCTTTGGCCTCAAGATTCTCGGCGCAGTCGCAGTCTGGATCATCGGCCGCTGGCTGATCGGCCTCGCGGTGCGCGGCATCTCGGCCGCGATGACCCGCCAGCATGTCGACCCGACGCTGTTGCGCTACATCGGCAACATCGTCAGCGTGGCGCTGAATATCGTGCTGGTGGTGGCGATCCTCGGCTACTTCGGTGTCGAGACGACCTCCTTCGCAGCCCTGGTCGCGGCCATGGGCATCGCGATCGGTGCCGCCTGGGCCGGGCTGCTCGCCAACTTCGCGGCGGGCGCCTTCCTCGTCGTGCTGCGCCCCTTCAAGGTGGGCGACTATGTGAAGGCCGGGGGCGTCGAAGGCACGGTGATGGAGGTCGGCCTCTTTGCGTCCGCGATCAACACGCCGGACAACGTGCTGACGATCGTCGGCAACAACAAGATCTTTGGCGACACGATTCAGAACTTCTCGACCAACCCGTATCGCCGTGTCGAGCGCACTGCACAGCTCAACCATGCCGTCGACGTGAACGATGCGATCGCGCGCCTGAAAGCCGCGCTCGCCAACATCCCCAACGTCGTCAAAGAGCCAGCGCCGACCGTCGAAGTGCTGGACTTCACGCCGATGGGTCCGGTACTGGCGGTGCGACCGTTCTGCCACACCGACCACTACTGGCAGGTGTACTTCGACACCAACAAGGCGATCCGCGATACCTGCGGCGCTGCCGGCTACCCGGTGCCGGAACAGCACTTCCACGTTCGCCAGGGCTGAACACGCCCTCGAAACGCAACGGCGGCCCGCGGGCCGCCGTTGTCGTTCAGGCGCGGCCCGCTTCGGGCTGCGCCTCCCGCCAGGGGGCCACCCGCAACAACAGCCACATGCCGGGCAGTGCCAGCACGAAGCACAAAGCAAAGAACCCGACCCAGCCGAGCTGCTCCACCAGCACGCCGGCAAAGGCGTTGATCACCGTTCGCGGCACCGCCATCAGGCTGGTGAACAGCGCGAACTGCGTCGCGGCATAAGCGGGGTTGGTGGTGCGCGCGATGAAGGCAACAAAGGCGGTGGTGCCAAGACCAACGCCAAAGGCCTCGGCGCCGATCACCAGCCCCAGTTGCAACACATGCACACCGGCCGGGTGCTGCCACAGCATCGCCCACGAGAAGTCCGGCTGCGACAGTAAGGCCGCGATGTCGCCGGGGCCAGGGCCGAGCCACGCGAGCCAAGCAAAACCCAGAGTCGCGACCGCCTGTGCCGCGCCAAACACCCACAGCGCACGGTTGATGCCCAGCCGAATCATCCATACGCCGCCGAGCAGGCCACCCGCAACACTGCACCACAGGCCGGCGTTCTTCGCGACGATACCGATGTCCGTCTTGGTGAAGCCCATCTCCAGATAGAACGGCGTTGCCAGCGCGGTCGCCAGCGAGTCGCCAAGTTTGTAGAAAAAGATGAATGCCAGCACCAGCGCTGCGCTGCGCCAGCCATGCCGTTGCATGAAATCGTGGAAGGGTTCGACCACCGCGTCGCGCAAAGTGCGCGGTGCGGTACTGGCGGCCACGGGTTCACTCACCGCGAGGGATAGCAGCGCGCCCGGAATCAGGAAGGCTGCCGTAATCGCGAACACCTCGAACCACGGCAGATGGTCCGCCAGGAACAGCGACAACGAGCCCGGCACCAGCCCGGCGATCTTGTAGGCGTTGACGAACACCGCGTTGCCGAAGCCCAGCTCAGTCTCGGCCAGCAACTCGCGGCGGTAGGCATCGATCGCGATGTCCTGCGTCGCGGAAAGGAAGGCGACCAGCGCCGCCAGCACGACGACCGCAGTCAGATTCGCGACCGGATTGAGCGAACCCAGCGCCACGACGGCCCCAATCAGCGCCAGCTGCGACAACAGCATCCAGCCGCGCCGCCGACCCAGGCCCGGCACGCCGAAACGATCAGCGAACGGTGCCCAGAGGAATTTCCAGGTGTAGGGAAACTGCACCAGTGCGAAGGCGCCGATGGCTTTGAGCGAAAGCCCCTCGGTCTTCAGCCAGGCGGGCACCAGATTGAAAAGCAGGAACAGCGGCAGACCGGAACTGAAGCCGAGCACGATGCAGATCAGCATCTTGCGGGTCAGCAGGGTCTTCCAGATCGACGGCGCGGGCGAGGTATCCATGGACGAATTAGATCATGGCGCGCGCGCGATGCCGGCGTGCGCAAGAGAATCGCGGCCAAGGTCTGGCAGCACCTGCGCGGGAAAGGCCTCTGCCAACCGCTATGACTACCGCAGACCGCGGACGCCTCGCCCCAACAAGCGCACCGAGAGCAACCGTACGACGTCGCCCCGCAAGCCTGGAAGACGCGCCGATTGACCGCCATCAAGTGCTGGCGTCATTTCGGGTGACGACGGGTTTTCCCATCAACGTATACGACCTATAGTGCGACACACCGCAAAACAACACTATAGGTAGTGCATCAACATGAGCACCCTGTTACCCGCATCTCAGCCGCTTCTCGGCGCATTGCCAGCGCAAGTCCTCAAACGCGACGGGCGAACACTGCCCTTCGACGTCGCGAAAATCCGCAAGGCCATCGTTGCCGCAGGCGCCGCGTCGGGCGAATTCGAAGCCGGCGAAGCGGCGCGACTGACGGCCACCGTGGGCAAGGTGATCGCGCATCGCTTCCATGGTGAGACGCCGACGATCGAAGCGATCCAGGACATCGTCGAGCAGGTGCTGGTGGCGGCGGATTGGTTCGCCACGGCGCGCGCCTACATCGTCTACCGCGAGCAGCGCGCCAAGCTGCGCACCGACCGCCGTGCGGTGGTGGACGCGATCGGCTCGATCAACGAATACCTGTCGCAGAGCGACTGGCGGGTGCGTGCCAACGCCAACCAGGGCTACTCGCTGGGCGGGCTGATCCTCAACGTGTCGGGCAAGGTGATCGCCAACTACTGGCTGAACCATGTGTATCCGCCCGAAGTGGGCGAAGCGCACAAGCAGGGCGATGTGCACATCCATGATCTGGACATGCTGGCCGGCTATTGCGCCGGCTGGTCGCTGCGCACGCTGCTGCAGGAAGGGCTCAACGGCGTGCCGGGGAAGGTCGAATCCGGGCCGCCGAAGCACCTGGGCAGCGCGGTGGGGCAGATCGTGAACTTCTTCGGCACGCTGCAGAACGAGTGGGCCGGCGCGCAGGCCTTCAGCTCTTTCGACACCTATCTCGCGGCCTTCGTGCGCAAGGATCGCCTCGGCTACGACGAGGTTCGCCAGTGCATGCAGGAGCTGGTCTACAACCTCAACGTGCCGTCGCGCTGGGGCACGCAGACGCCCTTCACGAACCTGACCTTCGACTGGGTCTGCCCGGAAGACCTGAAGGAGCAGATCCCCTACATTGCCGGCGAGGAAATGCCCTTCGCCTACGGCGACCTGCAGGCCGAGATGGACCTGATCAACCGCGCCTTCATCAACGTGATGATGGAAGGCGATGCGAAGGGCCGCGCCTTCACCTTCCCGATCCCGACCTACAACATCACACCCGAATTCGATTGGGATCACCCGAACTGCGTGCCGCTGTTCGAGATGACGGCGAAGTACGGCCTACCCTACTTCCAGAACTTCGTGAACAGCGAACTCAAGCCGAACATGGTGCGCTCGATGTGCTGCCGCCTGCAGCTCGACCTGCGCGAACTGTTGAAGCGTGGCAACGGCCTGTTTGGTTCGGCCGAGCAGACCGGATCGCTCGGCGTGGTGACGATCAACTGCGCACGCTTGGGCTACCTGCACCGCAGCGACGAAGCGGCGCTGTTTGCGCGCGTGGACGAACTCGTCGAACTCGCGCGCACCAGCCTCGAGATCAAGCGCAAGGTGATCCAGCGCCACATGGACGACGGCCTCTTCCCCTACACCCGCCGCTACCTCGGCACGCTGCGCAATCACTTCTCGACCATCGGCATCAACGGCGTGAACGAGATGATCCGCAACTTCACCGACAACGCCGAGGACATCACCACGCCGGCGGGCGAAGCGCTGGCCTTGAAGCTGCTCGACCACCTGCGCACACGCATGAGCCAGATTCAGGAAGAGACCGGCCACCTCTACAACCTCGAAGCCACGCCCGCCGAGGGCACGACCTACCGCTTCGCGAAAGAGGATCGCAAGCGCTGGCCCGAGATCCTGCAGGCCGGCACTGACGATCACCCCTACTACACCAACTCAACGCAGTTGCCGGTGGGCTTCACCGGCGACCCCTTCGAGGCGCTGGAACGGCAGGAAGCGATGCAGTCGAAATACACCGGCGGCACCGTGCTGCATCTGTACCTCGGCGAGCGCATCGACTCCGCCGACGCCTGCAAGCAACTGGTGCGCCGCTCGCTCGAACGCTTCCGCGTGCCCTACATCACCATCTCGCCGACCTTCTCGATCTGCCCGAAGCACGGCTACATCGCCGGCGAGCACAAGTTCTGCCCGAAGTGCGACGACGAGCTGCTGGCGAAGAAGCGCGTCGCGTCGGCGATGCACTGAAACACACCGTCTTGAGCCCACACCCGAGGAGCGACCGATGATTCATGAAACCCGTACCGAACGTTTTGCCAGCCACCCCGAGCTCGACGACAGCGAGCGCCAGCCCTGCGAAATCTGGACCCGCGTGATGGGCTATCACCGCCCGGTCGCATCCTTCAACCGCGGCAAGCAGGGCGAGTTCTACGAGCGCCAGTACTTCCGCGAAACGGCCTGCTGCGGCAAGGTCTGAGCGATATGCAAATGCGGGCGGCCAACTAGACTCTGGCCCCCGCTCCGCAGCAGGCGCATTCGAAACCGATGACTTCGCACGACGACCTCCCCCGCCCGCCCTGGCAGCAACGTATCCAGGTCGGCGGCTTCAATCCGTTTTCCACCGTCGATTGGCCCGGCAAGCTCGCGGCCGTGGTGTTCCTGCGCGGCTGCCCCTGGCGCTGCGGCTACTGCCACAACCCGGAACTGCAGACGCGCACCGGCCCCGCGCCAATCGCGTGGGACGATGTTGAGGCCCAGCTCGTGCGTCGTCGCGGCTTCATCGACGGCGTGGTGTTCTCGGGCGGCGAACCCACCGCCGACCGCGCGCTGCCGGACGCCATTGCGCGGGTTCGGGAGCTCGGCCTCGCAGTGGGGCTGCACACCGGCGGCGCCTACCCGGAACGGCTGCAAGCCTTGCTTCCGCTGCTCGACTGGGTGGGCTTCGATCTGAAGACCGACCCCGGCGAATACCCAACGGTTACTGGCGTCCCAGGCAGTGGCAGTCGTGCCTGGGCTTCAGCCAGTGCAGTCGCCGCATCGGGGGTTACGCACGAGTTCCGGCTCACCTATCACGGCGCGCTGGTGTCGCCAGCCGCAGCCCAGCGCGTAGCGCAGCTCAGCGCGCACCTCGGCGTTGAGCACTTCGCGCTGCAGGCTTTCCGCGCCGAGGGCTGCGAGCAAGCGTGGTTGGCGCGCGACGCTGCCCTGCCAGACGAGCTGGTCGCGCGTATTGCGCCGCTGTTTCCCCACTTCAAGCTGCGCGGCGCCAGCTAACGCCGCGAAAAAAAGCCCGCACTCGCGGGCTTTTTTCGGTGGCAGCGCGCCTCAGCGCGATTCCTTGATGACGCGATCGCCCGCCTGTTGAATCGGCCGCGCGTTGTTGCGGTAGAAGCGCGAGAAGATCGCAATCTGCTCCGGCGACACCTGCACCGGTTGCTTCATGACCATCCACAGCACACCCTCGGTGCAGGGTGGCGTCGTCAATGAACCCATGTAGGTGATGTAGCCACGGTCAGCCGGCAGCAAATCTGCCGGGTTGATCGCCACCGGCGGCTGGTAGGACTCGTTCTTTTCCAGCGGCAGGTTGTTCCATAGCGTCTGGATCACCGGATGCGCCGTGCCGCGATCGAGCAGCACCGCGATCACCGCGAGCTTGCCGTCCAGATCCTTGTGCACCAGATGTACCACCATGTCGAAGGCGCGGCCGTCGATGCGCTCCTCGGCCGGGCGGTGAAAGTGAAACTGCTGTAGCTCGTAGGTCTTGCCCATCACCGTGATGGTGAGCCCAGGCCCGACGGTGACCTGGATCGTGTGGCCGTTGTCGACGATGCGGAAGTAACTCGGTTTGTAGTCGACCTTGATCGGTTCGAGGTCCACCTTGATGCCGTCGCGAACGTCAATCGGCGACTGGCGGGCGCCGCTCGCACAGGTGGCGAATTCTGGCTTCATGCGGCCCCAGTTCTGCGGCCCGGTCTCGCCCTCGTAGCTCCAGTGCGCATGCGGATTGGTCGCCGGCGCCGCCATCTGAACCGGTGGCGCGTCATGGCTTGCCGGCGGTGGCGCCGGGCGCCGCGGCGGCGGGCGGTAGTAGCGGGGCGCCATGGCTGGCGGAGGCGGCGGTGCCGCCTCGGCGTGCGCCGGCTCGGTAGCTTTCGGCGCCGGCTTGGGCGGCAACTGGATCAGTGGCTTGCCGCCGGTGATGGGTTTTTCTGCGGGCGGTTCGGGATGCGCTTCTTCCTTCACCATCTGCAGGTCAGCATGTTGTACCGGCGCGCTCGGCGCAGTGATACGGGGCGCCGGCGCCATCTGGCTGCGCGCACGCGCTTCCGCTGCAGCGGCAACCTTGGCCAGTTGCTGCAGGGATGCCGGCTTGCAGACTTCCTTGAAGAAGCGGTCGTCGAGCGTGCCGGGCTGGATCGCGATCGGTTTTTGCGTTGCGGCCGGCTCTTCACGGATCGTCAGGCCAGCGCGGTCGAGATACACCCGCTTGACGGTGAGAAAGGTCTGGCTGCGGCAGTCGTAGCGGTTGAGCGCCTTGATCGTCTTGTAGCCGGCCGCCTCCACCTCTTCATCGGTGAGCACCACCCGGCCCCAGGCCACCTTGGTGCCGGCGTCCGAATCCAGCACGCTGGCGCGATCGAGATCGACGCTGCGCCCTTTCTCGCGTGCGACATGCAGCCAGTCCGCCGCCTGCGCGCTCGATGTCGCGGCAAGGCCCAGCAGTGACAGGCAGAAAACGGCGGTACGCATGGTGCTACTCCGGCAAACCCTCTACCGGTGTTTTCGGCCTCGCCGGCCAATGCTTGAGCGGGATTGCCGCAGCGCGTGCTATTCGCGCACCACCAGCACGCCGGCCAGCAGGATCAACCCGCCGCCAAACAGCGTGCCGAGCCCCAGCGGCTGGCCGAGAAAAGCCACGCCGGCCAACGCCGTAACAACGGGTTCGAAGGTCGACAAGGTCGCCGCGCGCGTCGGGCCAAGGCGGCGCAAGCCCGCCAGAAAGCTGCTGACACCGAGCACGGTGGACACCAACGCCAGCGCGACAACGCCCGCCCAGCCCTGCGCCGTGTGCGGCCAGAGCAGGCCCTCGGGCAGCGTCAGCAACGCCATCGCGAGGCAGGCTGCACTGCTGACCACCGCGGCCTGTGCCAGCGCCGGCACACCCTGCGGCACGCGCCGCCCGGCGAGTGTGTAGAGCGCGTACATCAGGCCGGAAGCCACGCCCAGCGCAACGCCCAAGGGCTTCGCGCCACTCGCGTAGCCGATCGTCAGCGCGCAGCCGCACAGCGCACAGCTCAGCGCGAGCAGACGGCGGCGATCCGGTCGCTCGCCGTGCAACAGCCAGGCCAGCAGCGTCACGAAGGCCGGGTACAGGTACAGCAGCAGCGCCACCACCACCGCGGGCGCCAGCGTCAGCGCGGTGAAGTAGCACAGTGCGAGCCCGGCATACCCCAGCGCGCCCATGCCAGCCAGCACCCACAAGGCCCGCCCGCGCGGCACACCTAGGCCACGCACGGCGACGATGCCCCACAGGATCAGCGCCGCCAGCGCAAAACGCAGCGTCAGCAGATCTGCCGGGCGCAGGCCTTCGCGCCAGCCGTAGGCGCTGAACAAGGGCATCAGCCCGAAACACGCCGCAGCGAGCAGGATCAACAGCACGCCGCCGAAGCGGTCGCGGGAGGGCGATGACATCGAGAAAGCTTCCTGTTTTCGGTGGGGCGGTGCGCTAGTATTCTGCCTTTCCCGCACCGTGATCCCAATTCACATGGAAACCCGTCGCAAGGCCGATATCAACGGACTGCTCTCCCGCCTGCCACTGTTTGCCCAGGTCGAACCGGAGACGATTGCCACGCTGGCTGCCAGCACCGTGGAAGTGAGGCTGGAGAAAGGCAAGCTGCTGTTCCAGCAGGGGGATGCCGCCGACGGCTTCTATGTGGTCGTCTATGGCCAGGTGAAGCTGGGCTTCGCGGCGCAGTCCGGCCACGAGAAGGTGATCGAGATCCTCGGCCCGCAGCAGAGCTTTGGCGAAGCGGTGATGTTCATGGGCCGGCCCTACCCGGTGTTCGCGCAAGCCTTGTCCGACACGCTGCTGCTGCACATCCCGGGCGAACCGATCTTCTCGCTGATCGAGCGCAACGGCAGCTTCGCGCGCCGCATGCTCGCCGGCCTCTCGATGCGGCTGCACACGCTGGTGCAGGACGTCGAATCCTACTCGCTGCGTTCATCCACCCAGCGGCTGATCGGCTACCTGCTGCGCAACGCGGACGAGGCGGACGGCAACACCGCCGAGATCGATCTGGAAACCAGCAAGCAGGTGCTCGCGTCGCGCCTGAACCTGACGCCCGAGACCTTCTCGCGCATCCTGCACGCGCTGTCCGAATCCAAGCTGATCTCGGTGAACGGCAAGCACATCACGATTCACGACGTCGCAAAGCTCAACGCTTACGAAGGTTGAGCGGGGTCGCCTGCGGGCGAGAGGCCCCACCCGGCGATCGCGGGCGGCGGGCTTTTTTCCGCCAGGCTCGGATCGGACTGCATCACGGCCTGAAAGGCGAGGAAGACCTGTGGATCCCAGCGGATGCCAACCTCGCCACTCAACACGTCCATGATGCGCGGGTGCGTAGTGGCATACCGGTAGGGCCGCGGTGCCGACATTGCATCGTAGGCGTCGGCCAAAGCGATGATGCGCGAGATGAGCGGAATGCGTTCACCGACGAGCCCGTCTGGGTAACCCTTGCCGCACACATATTCGTGGTGAGCGCGGACATACGGCGCAATCTCGGCGAGCGCCGGGTCGCCGCTTTCAGCGAGCATGCGCGCGCCGATGGTGGGATGCGCGCTGATCATGTCCCAGGCTTCGCGGTCGAGCGACGCGGTGCTCGTCAGCACCGCGTCGGGGATCTCGCATTTGCCCAGATCGTGCAGCTCAGCGGCCAGGCGGACCGCCTCGACATCGTGCTCGGACAAACCCATGCGCCGAGCGATCCGCTCCGCGATGACGACCACGCGTTCGCCGTGACCGGCGCAACAAGTTTCACGCAGGGCGAGATCCGCGATCAGCGCACGCGCATGAGCCAAAGGGTTTGATGCGTTCAGGCGGACCATGATGCACCCCCGTTCAACGAAATCGCCACCTCCTGCGGCGCCCCACGCGAGTGCGCGCAGCGCCCTGCCAACTCGACGCATATCCCTGATTTCAGAATAGCAAGCGAACGCCCCGGCGGCAGGGCCGCCTCACGCGGCTCAGCGAGCCGTGTGCTAGTGAGCGGTCTGGGGCGCCGGCGGGGGCAGCTTCGCCATCTGCGCAGCAGTTTGCTTGAGCAGCGCTGTCGACTGCTCGGGCGCATCGACGAATGCAGCGAACAGGTTCAACCCGATTTCGGCGCGCTCGGGCGGTGTAGCGAGGTCGTAGTTGAAGGCCCAGGCATGGTTGCGCGCGATCTCGTCGCGGAGCATCTGCTTGGACGGCGAATAGTGCCGATCGAGGACGAGCAGATTGGGCGCCAGAGCACCCATCGCGCGACTGATCTCGACTTGCGATCCGGCCAGTGCGAACTGCCGCATCACCGCCTTGGCGCCGTTGGGGTGCTTGGCCTCGCGCGGCAGCACCAGACCATCGATCGGCCCGAGCGCGACCGGCGCGATCGATGGATCGATCTGCGGGAAGGGGAAGAAACCGAAGTCTTCGCCTTCGTGCCAGTTGACCTCGGGTGATTCGTAGAAGCCCGTGAGCCAGGTTCCCATCAGGGTCATCGCAGCTTCGCCGCGGCGCACCATGAGCCCCGCGCCCGAGTCAAATTCAAGCTCATTCGGCTTGGCATTGAAGAAGCGCGCCTGCAGGAGCTCACGCCAGAGATCGAACACCCGCCGGACCTCGGGGTCGTCGAACGACGCACGCCCGTCCATCAGGCGCTGCCGGTACTCCAATGGCGCGGTGCGCAGCAACAGATAGTCGAACCAGAATTGCGCCGGCCACCGCGCTTTCGAACCGAGCGCAAACGGCGTCACACCTTTTGCTTTCAGGCGCGTTGCGAGCGAGATCAGCTCGGGCCACGTCTTGGGCGGCTGCAAGCCGAGCGCGGAGAAGACCTTCTTGTTGTAGACGAAGCCCACGAAATGCTGAGCGATCGGCAGGAAGTAAACCCGGCCGTCATACACGCTGGCGGATTTCACGATCGCCGGCCCGAACAGCTTGTTCATCTCGTCCAGCGGCAACACATCGTCGATGGGTTGCAGTTGATCGAGAATCGACGCCACCCGGGCGCCGGCCCAGTAACTGTAGAGATCTGCTGGGCAATGCTCGGCCAGCTCGCTGCGGATCTGGCGCTTGAACGTCTCATGCTCGACGGGTTGCACCTGGAGCCGGTAGCGCGTATTCGCATTGTCGAAGCGTTCGGCAATCGTCTCCATTGTGCCGGCATAGGCGCCGCCAAACGAATAATAGTGCTTCAACGCGACCGCATCGCGGGCCGACGGGGGCGGCTCACTGGTGCGCTGGCAACCAAGGAGCAACGCAACACCGCACAGGAGGGCAAGCAGCCGGCTTCTCATGGCACACCATTTAAGGACATGGTTCGGGATTCCAATATGGACCGTGCCATGGGACTCGACAGCTGATCTGGCGCGTAATCAAACCGAAGGTGTCGGGCCATCTCTACAGAC
Organism: uncultured Uliginosibacterium sp.; assembly: GCA_945957295.1. GTDB lineage: Bacteria > Pseudomonadota > Gammaproteobacteria > Burkholderiales > Rhodocyclaceae > Niveibacterium. The sequence continues at coordinate 4,167 of CAMFLH010000064.1, read as the reverse complement.
CCGCAATGCATTGATCTCACCCGGCCATTCTGGGCGAATCGCCGAATCCCACTCAGCGCCAGATCAAGCGTGTGTTTCGTTTGCCTGTCGCGTAGCGCGAATGCGGCGGTAAGCCAGCGCGAAGCGCCACACGTTCCACGCAAAGCTGCATTGCGCCAGCAGCAGCACCGCACCGGCGAACATAGCCACGCGAGGCTGGCAGATGGCGAACAGTAGAAGAAGCACCGCCGCAGATTGCAGCCAGGTCTGCGCGCGCAGCGCACGCTCGCCCGGCCCTCCTGTCAGCCTGGCACCCAGGCCCAGCGACGCCAGCCGAAGCGTGATCAGGAAGGGCAGGATCTTCTGCAGCATCGCGCCGATCACGCCACTGAACACCCCGATCGCCAGCACCACCCCCAAGGCCATCGCCGCCCGTTGTGCGGTATCCGGATCGCTCGCCAGCATGGCGACCGCGAGCAAAGCCGCGCCGACGGCCAGCGCCACCATCGCGGTGCGCCAGCCGCTGCCGGCTGCGTCCGTTCGGGTGCGACGACGCTGCAGGAACAGGCGGTAGGTGATCCCAGCAAAACCAAGCGCGAAAACGCTGACGCCAAGCGCGAGCCCCCGGGCGAGCCCTTCCGCACCCAGCCACGCTGCGGTGCTGATAGCCGCGAGCAACACCGGCAAGGCAATCGCGGCGAGTGACAGCAGCGTCTTCGGGTACGGCGGCGTGATGTAGAACATCGGCACCACCAGCACTGCGACGCCGGCAACCAGCGGCAAGGCCCAGCCCGCCAGTGCCCACAGCGCATGCAGATTGACCAGCGTGACGAAATGCGAGCCCGCGCCGTGTTCGAGCTGGTGCGCAAGGGCAAAGCCGAGCGCGATGGCGATGGCGAGCCCCGCCACCGCCACGCGCATCAGTCGGCGCGCAGGGTCGCGCGCGGTGGCGCGCAACAGGCCGGGCGCTATCGCAACGACGAACACGCCGCACGCCGCCGCCAGCAGTGCCGCACCGATGCCGGTGAGGTGGCGGCCGGGCAGCATGAAACCGGTGATCAGCAACACCGCACCGAGCACGCTGGCGGGGTGCACCACCGCGGCGAGCAAGCGTGGCCGCGGCACCATGCTGCCAGCCGCCACGGGTAGCACCTGAAACAGCGCGCCGAGCATCGCCTGCAGCATCAGCCCTGCCGTAAAGCAATGCAGCGCCGCCACCGCATGCGGATGCCAGCGGCTGGCGAGCACCGTGTCCGGGTGGATCAGCAGCAGCAGCGCACCGGCAATGCCGAACAGCGGCGCGCCAAGGAAGAAGCGCAGCGGTACCGACAGCGGCGGTGCGTCGCGCACTTCCAGCATGGTGGCTCAGGCGTGGCGAATGTGGATCGACACCGTGCCGTCTTCACCGAACTCGGTGCGGTGGGTGAATCCGTTCTGCTTGAGGATGCCGTACAGCGGCACCGGTTCGCGGTAGAGCAGCAGCACCGCCTCTTCGCCGCGCGGCAGCGTATCGAGCGCTTCGAGGATCAGGTGCAGGGGTTGCGGCGGTTCAAGGCCGCGTGCGTCGACGATGCGAGGGGCGTTCATCGGGATACCTCCGGTGTTCCAAGGCGGGCGATCGCATCGGCCACGACTTGCGGATGGGCGCTGAGCACCTGGTCGCACATCGGGTAGAGGATCTGCTCTTCCTTCATGTTGTGGGCTTGCATGATCGAGAACAGGGTGTCGGCGAGGCTGCCCGCCTCGTCGAAATCGCCTGCCGCGATCAGACGACGCACATCCTCGCACAGCGCAAGCATCTCGCCATGCTCGCTGCGCATCACCGCGCTGGGGCCAGCCGACATGCCGGTCGCTGCCTCGAAGGCCGGGAAGATCACGTCCTCTTCGGCGCGGAAGTGTGCATCGAGCAAGAGATGGAAGCGCGCGAAGGTGTCCGCCGCCTGAGTTTGTGCGCGCTGCGCAATCGCCTGCTCGGCACGTGCGAAGACGTCGTCGCAAGCACGGTGGTCCGCCGCAAAATGTTCGATCACGCTCGCCATGACAAGGTCCTTTCAGTCGTGACGCCCAGTGTCGCGGCGCGGCACCGTCGGCGGCCTTGACTCGCATCAACGCCGCAGCCGCCGCGGCAACGCGGGTGGCCGCTTGATTGCAATCAATGTCGCCGACCGGCCCGGATCACGAGAATGCGCCCACCTTGCAAGCTGCATCCACAAAGGGGAGACGCACCATGAGCGGAGGACTATCGACCTCGATGGCGCGGAACGTTTTCTACGGCGGAACGGCGTTCTTCGCCTTCCTGTTCATTGCCTTGACCGTAGATACCAACCGCACATTGCCCAAGCGCGATAACAGCGCAAACATCACGCCGGCCGTCGCGCATGGCAAGAAACTCTGGGAGACCAACAACTGCATCGGCTGCCACAGCCTGCTTGGCGAGGGCGCCTATTTTGCGCCGGAACTGGGCAACGTCTACAAGCGTCGTGGCCCCGAGTTCATCAAGGCTTGGATCAAGGGCCAGCCGACCGGTGCGCCGGGCCGGCGCCAGATGCCGAACTTCCATCTGTCCGACAAGGATCTCGACGACATGGTCGAGTTCCTCAAGTACAGCTCCGAAATCAACACGGCGAAGTGGCCGCCGAACATCGAAGGTTGAGGAGAGCGCACCATGCAATACAAATCTCAAGCGGTTGCGAAACCCTACTTCATCGCGGCGATCGGTCTCTTCGTTGCGCAGATCCTGTTCGGCCTGGTGATGGGCCTGCAGTACGTCGTGGGTGACTTCCTGTTCCCAGCGATCCCGTTCAACGTGGCGCGCATGGTCCACACCAACGCGCTGATCGTGTGGTTGCTGATGGGCTTCATGGGTTCGGCCTACTACCTCGTACCTGAAGAAGCGGAGACCGAGCTGCACAGCCCGAAGCTGGCGCTGGCGCTGTTCTGGATCTTCCTCGTCGCGGCTGCGCTGACCGTGCTCGGCTACCTGATGGTGCCGTACGCAACGCTCGCCAAGATCACCGGCAACGACCTGCTGCCGACGATGGGGCGCGAGTTCCTCGAACAACCGACGATCACCAAGATCGGCATCGTCGTCGTCGCGCTGGGCTTCCTGTTCAACCTCACAATGACCTTCCTGAAGGGCCGCAAGACCGCGATTTCGAGCATCCTGCTGCTGGGCCTGTGGGGCCTCGCGGTGATGTTCCTGTTCTCGTTCTACAACCCGGACAACCTGGTCAAGGACAAGTACTACTGGTGGTTCGTGGTGCACCTGTGGGTGGAAGGCGTGTGGGAGCTGATCCTCGGCGCAATCCTCGCCTTCGTGCTGATCAAGGTCACCGGCGTCGACCGCGAGGTGATCGAGAAGTGGCTGTACGTGATCATCACGCTGACGCTGATCTCCGGCATCCTCGGCACCGGCCACCACTTCTACTGGATCGGCGCGCCGGAATACTGGCAGTGGATCGGTAGCGTGTTCTCGGCGCTGGAACCGATTCCGTTCTTCGCGATGACGGTGTTCGCCTTCAACATCGTCAACAAGCGTCGCCGCGAGCATCCGAACAAGGCAGCCGTGCTGTGGGCGCTGGGCACCAGCGTGATGGCCTTCCTCGGTGCCGGCGTGTGGGGCTTCCTGCACACCCTCGCCCCGGTCAACTACTACACCCACGGCACGCAGATCACCGCGGCGCACGGCCACATGGCCTTCTACGGTGCCTACGTGATGGTGGTGCTGACGATGATCAGCTACGCGATGCCGGTGATCCGCGGCCGTGCGGCCAACAGTGAACGCTCGCAGGTGCTGGAGATGTGGAGCTTCTGGCTGATGACGATCGCGATGGTCTTCATCACGCTGTTCCTCACCGCCGCGGGCATCCTGCAGGTGTATCTGCAACGTTTCTCCGACACCCCGCAACCCTTCATGGCGGTGCAGGAGAAGATCGCGCTGTTCTACTGGCTGCGCGAATTCACCGGCCTCGTGTTCCTGCTGGGCCTGGTGCTCTACATCGCGAGCTTCTTCGTCAAGGGTGAAGCGCCGGCCACGAGCGGCAAGCTCGCTGGCGCAACGCGATAGCGGAAGGGCTGAATAAGTGAGCGAGACGGATGCAGCGCAAGGCGCGGCGCGCACAGCGACCAAGACATATCAAGCTGTCTCTTATACACATCTCCGAGCCCACGAGACGTAGAGGAATCTCG
>CAMFLH010000063.1 GCA_945957295.1 uncultured Uliginosibacterium sp. | reverse complement strand
TCACTGAACAGGCTGACGAAGCTATTGCGGAAATGAGCCTGGTCGTCCAGGGCCACGGCAAGCTTTTCCAACTGTGCGTAGCGCGCCTTGATCACGCGCACATTGTCGTGGGTAAGCCAGAGCGCCAGCGGCGCGAGGTTCTCGACTGCAAAATCGTAGGTGATGACCAAGGAGTGCCGAACTTGCAAGCCTAGCGACTTGGTGTGTTTCTCAAGATCGCGCGAGGAAATGATTTCGCCGGACTCCGCCTGCAGTTGCTCGCGAAGCTCAATGATTCCAGTGGCCTTCTCCCAGAAAAGGGTGTCGGCCCGCGCTTCGTTCTCGATCAAATGGGCCGCGAGCGTGTCGGACTCGGACTTCCAAGCCTTGTAGGACACATCGAGGTACTCGAAGCGCGAATCGCCTGTTTCTTCCCAGAGCTCCTTGATGATCGCCAGTCGCGTGTTGCCGCCCATGTAGAGCATGTACTGACTGCTCCCGGGGCGTTTGGTGACGCTCAATGCCCCCGTGGGCAGCCCGCCACGCTCCAGGATGCCGGCCTTGATCTCCGCGTATTTCGCGTTGGTCGACGTGCGCGGGTTGTGGTCGTATGGTTTGATGTCCGTACAGCGCAAACGCATTACCGAACCGTCGAAGTCGTCGCCCGGCTTCATCCCAGCGGCCGCGTTGGCTGGGCCAGGCTGGTTCATCTTCGCGGATAGATCCGCAGGGGATAGGCTGATGCGCGTGCCGGTGGTCCGGCGACGTACGACTTCCGTCACCGATACGGTTTCTGGCAGACCGGGTGCTTTGGTGCGCCCGTTCATGATTCCACCTCGGCAGCGGATTCGCCTTCCAGCGGGTCGGCAATGTCCTGTGCGTACGGTTGGCAGGCCTCTGCCACGACGTTCTGAAGGCTCGGGATCAGCTCCCAAACGAGGTCGTGCATCGTGAGGCCCGCGCGATCGGGGTTGATCCAGTGAACCGGTAGTTGCGCCGTTGCCGCGTTCTTGTAGGCGACAGCGTGCGGGATTACAGTTCGTAGCACGTTGACACGTCCGCGGAACGTGACGTGTTCCTTTCGAATCGTGTCCGCGATCGAGCGTGAGTCGCGAGTCTTTTCCAGTTTGTAGATCACGACCTGCATCGGCGGGACGCTCATGCCGATTTCTTCAGCGGTTTCAAGCTTCTTCAGGAGGTCGAGGGTGCCGGTCGTGAATTCCCGCGCGCTGATGATGTCCGGACTTACCGGCGAGATCAGGAGGTCAGCGGCAAGCACGGCGGTATCTTGGAGGTGGCCCACGGCGCCTTGTGTATCGATTAGAACCACGTCGTAGTTCTCAGCCACAAAGGGACTGCGTAGCGCCTTCTTCATCCTGACAGCGCGGTCCATCCGTTGTGCTAACCAGTCCTGCAGTGCGCCTTCAGGCGCGTCGGACACGACCAAATCCAGACAGCCATTAGGATTCAGCCGACCCGACTCAGATATGGGAAAACCGACGTTGCTGATGCAATCGTGAGAGATGACACCCCGCTTCACCACCTCAGTGATGCCGTGAGGGGCACGGTGAGTAATCGGGAAATAGCGGGTAAGCGACGGCTGGACGTCAGCGTCGATCATGAGAACCCGGAATCCGAGGTCGGCCAGGAGCGCCGAGATGTTGGCTGCGATGGTCGTCTTGCCGACGCCGCCCTTTGTGGAGACGACTGTAAAAACGATCATGACAAGCACCCCGCTCTATTGGCGCGAATGTGCTTGCCCTGCAGACCTGCGTGACTGCCTCTTGTTGTCATGTCCAATCTCCTTGGCTAGGAAATCGGAGCTAAAACAACGTGGCGCTGGTGTATCAACAACAGTAAAGTTGTCGTATACTCACAAAAACGCAACCCGTTATTGACAAACCGTCAGATCTGTGGTTGACCAAATACAGATTATGCGTGTTTTGGCCATTCGATATCGACGGCGGTTTTCGGCGTAACTCCAACTGCAAACCCCAATTCGTCAGGCCTGCCATGTTGTTTAGGCGCACACCAAGGCACCGAGTGATACTCTGCGCGCAGTCTTAACGTACCTGGTTCTGGAATGACTTCTACGCCCCAAGCAATTTCACCGCGCGAGCTGCTAAAGATCCTCTCCGCGAAGTATTCCGTTTTTCGTGAATGGCAGCCGCTGGCGATTGGCATCGACAAGCAGCTCATCGCGCAGCATCCGGAGTTTGCAGCAAAGCACATCCGCACCGCGCTGTTGATTCACACTCGGGCCTTGCCGTACTTCCGAAATATGGCCAAGGCCACTTCGCGCTTTGGACTGGATGGTGTTGCAACGGGCGAAGTCACCGAGCAGCAGCGCGCGCATGCTGCTGAGCAGATCAAGGAAATCCAGCGCAAGCGCAACGAAGCACGCCGCACCGCTGAAGAGGCTGAAAAGGCGCGCAAGGCCGAAGAGCTCCGCCAGCAAAAGCTTCAGATGCTCGTGTCGAAGTTCAAGGGCAATCCCGGCTGATTTGCCTGTTGCGATGGCGTAGCGCTCGCTCCGCGACAACAAAACCTGCTGTAGCAGCTTCGTACGCGTATGTCGCCGCTCCGATAACATTGGCGGCTGGCGCTGTGCGCGAGGCTGCGCCCGTATGGTGCCGAAATCACGCACTGCAAAGGACGAGACACACTCTTTCTGAGTGCTGTCGCGGCCGTGTCGTAGCTGATCGGTACAATCTTGTCGGTTCCCTACAGAGAGTTGCTCGACACGGGCAGAAATGCAGGTGCGGTGCTGCACCTCAAATAGTAAAAAAAAGGATGGTCATGAAGTGCGTGGATGATTTTCGTCTGAAGTTTGGTCAGCGCGAGGTCGTGCCGATCATCATCGGAGGCATGGGTGTCGACATTTCGTCGGCGGAACTTGCGCTCGAGGCTGCTCGGCTCGGGGGTATTGGCCACATCTCCGATGCAATGGTCCAGACGGTTTCGGATCGCCGCTTCAAGACGAAATTCACGCGCGACAAGCTTCAACAGTACAAGTACAACGTCGCCAACTCGGATAAGTCCGACGTCCAGTTCAACCTCGCGCAACTCGCAGAGGCGACCCGCCTGCATGTTGGCTCGACAATGGAGGCAAAACGCGGCGACGGCATGATCTTCATTAACTGCATGGAGAAGCTGACGATGAACGCGGCGCGCGACACCTTGCGCGTACGGTTGGCGTCAGCACTGGATGCGGGAATTGACGGCATCACGCTTTCTGCAGGCCTGCACCTCGGCTCTTTTGCGTTGATCGAAGATCACCCGCGCTTCCGCGATGCCAAGCTCGGGATCATCGTGTCCTCGCTGCGCGCGCTGCAGCTTTTCCTGCGCAAGAATGCGCGCCTAAACCGGGCGCCCGACTACATCGTGGTCGAAGGCCCGCTCGCAGGTGGCCATCTTGGCTTCGGCCTGACCGACTGGCAGAACTACGATCTGGCAACCATCGTTGCAGAGATCATCGCCTGGCTGCACAAGGAGCAACTCGATATTCCAGTTATCCCGGCGGGCGGCATTTTCACCGGATCGGATGCAGTCGGATTCCTTGAGATGGGCGCCGCGGCGGTGCAAGTCGCGACGCGCTTTACCGTGACCGATGAGTGCGGGCTGCCTGACAAGGTCCGTCAGGAGTACTTCCGCGCGAGCGAGTCGGACGTTGAGGTCAACGGCGTGTCGCCGACCGGCTACCCGATGCGTATGCTGAAGAACAGCCCCGCCATCGGCGACGGCATTCGCCCGAACTGCGAAGCCTACGGCTATCTGCTGGATGGGGCTGGCTCCTGCGCCTACATCACCTCGTACAACCGTGAGGTGGCTGCCAATCCGGGCGCCCGCCAGATCAAGGTGATGGACAAGACCTGTCTGTGCACCCAGATGCACAACTTTGACTGCTGGACTTGCGGTCACTACGTGTACCGCCTGAAGGACACGACCAACCGCCTCGCCGATGGCAGTTACCAGTCCTTGTCCGCCGAGCATGTGTTCAAGGACTATCAGTTCAGCAAAGACAACAAGGTCGCCCTGCCCGCTCCGGCCTGATTCTCCGCGGGTGGTTTGCGGGGCGATCGCCCCGCGGAGTGAATTTCCGCCTTGAACTTCCGTGCGCATCGTGCCGTTATTGGATATCCGGTTCGACGAGCGCACGGAGGCGACCATGACACCAGGTGATGCGGCGCGGCATTCCTTCTGCCAGTTGCTCTACCGTTACTTCTGGCCGTTCCAGTATTTCCGCGACGTCACGCGTGGCTCTCAACTGGAGCAAGTTCAGAACTACCGCTTCAACCGCTCAATGCGGCGCTATCTGCCGGGTTTCGCCGTGAAGTGGTGCTGCCTCTCTGCACTATGGTTTGGTGCCGGCACGCTGTGCGAAACCGCGCTGTCATTCGTCGTGCCCGCAGCGTGCTGCTACCTAACCGCAACCGGATCATTCATGGTCGTCGTGCAGGTTGCCGTCGCGTGGGTCTGGTTATCGCATTTTCCAGGGTACGCGTGCTTTTGGTGTTCATTTTGGCGTTTTCGTACCACCCCGCTGTTTACCGGTGCTGAGCGTATGGGTGTCAACGCGCCCTAACGCTTCGAGCAGGGTCGCAACCTGCTCTCTAAACTGCTCAACGAGTCGTTCCTGCGTGTCCGATCTCGTCTTCTCGGTGGCGACTAGCAATTCGAGGGCTTGCTTCTGGGTCTCCAGCGTCTCAGCACGCTCGACAAGCGTCTGACGCGCTTGGTCCAACGCAAGCTTTGCTTGCTCAGCCTCCGCAAGCCGGCGCTCCGCCTCTTCACGACGATGTTCGGCCGCTTGCAGCAAAGTCTTTGTCTGCGCGAGCTCACGTCCATCACGTTCGGCAAGGTGCAGATCGTGTTTTGCACGTCCAAGCTCATTGGCGAGGCGGGCCAATTCCTGATTGGCCGACGCAACCGCGTGCTGCTGTCCGATGAGTGCTTCGCCCACCTTGTGCAGCTCGTGTTGCAGGTACTGAACTTGTTGCTCGTGCTGCCGAAGCCCTTGATCGCGTTGCTCCTTCGCGGCTTCGCGAAAATGCTCAAGCGATCGGCGTGCGTCTTGGTACTTCTGATCGAGCGATTGATGGTGTTTCCTCTCCGCTTCCAACTGGTCATGCACATCACTGACCTGCTGTTCGAGTTGGGCACGAACGATTGTTTCCGCACGCAGACGTTCAAGTGCGGCGGCGTGCTCCGTCCGTTCGGCGGCGAGCGCGTCGTGCGCCTGTTGCAATGTGAGGCGAAGCGCATTCGCTTCATCCTGGACGACTTGGAGCTCCGCCTTGGCACGCTGCTGCTCGGCGGAATGCCGCGTTGTCAGCGCCTCGATTCGCTCTTCTGCTTCCACGTGAAGGCGTTCGGCGAGCCGAGCCACGAGACTCTGCAAGGCTTCACTCACCGCCACTTTGGCCGCTGAGCTGCCGCCCTCTTCCTCTTCAATTTCTTTGAGGTAGCGATAAATCGTTGCTTTGGAGCCAGTATCTCCAAGCTCCGTTCGCACCGCATCAATGGACGGGTAACGCCTCCGTGCAATGAGGTTGTTGCGCGCACGAATCACGTCCGCCTTGTAGATGCCGGCTCTTGCCATAGGTCACCTGATTATTCCGTACTACGATATGTATTATCGTAGTACATACTACGCGGAAGATAAAAGCGCCCTCAATAACGCCAAAACTTGTGATCGCATAATCCGGGATTATCGATTGTGAGGGGCAAAATCGTTGCGGTTTCGCTGGTGGTTGCGTACGCATGCGCTGGCAAGGCTGACCGCCGCCTTGGTCATGCTTGGCCGGGGAATGCACGGTTCCAGTTTCAAAAAGCCACTTCATTCAACTGTGTGCGAAGCGCGAACGCAGTGGATTCAACCAGGGCAGCATGGTGCTCAACCACAGTCCCCGGACCGTTCTCGATCCTTAGCGGTCGGTCAGCGCCATGGCAGTCGGCTCGCGTACGTCAGCTAACGAGCGTCGAGGCACTCATCGACATCCGGCCGCCAGCGGTCATCCGCATTGTCTTGTCTAGTGGCTGCATCCGATGTCGAGCGGCCGCTCGGATGTTGAGGTGAAGGAGATGCGGTGATCCTCATGCGGCCATCGAAGGCCCATGGTCGGGGTGCTTGCATGATGACTTTCTTACTGGAGCCGATTTCGAATGGCGGGTTCGCCTGTCCTCTGGAACTCGGCCGGCCGTACCTGAGGCGCACAGGTCTCTTGACCTTCCCTCCGTGGCAATCCTGACACTGTGGGTCCACCTCAACTGAAAGGAGTCCACCATGGAGTTCCGTCTCAACAACATGACGTGCGGCGGCTGCGCGCGATCCGTTACCAAGGCAATTCAAGCGATCGATCCCCACGCCGACGTCGCCACCGACCCGCCAACTCGAATAGCCAGAGTACGTACGTCGCTTTCAGAAGATGAGATCGTGTCGGCCTTGCGGAGCGCAGGCTACCCCCCGCGCGAATCGCTGTGAGCGCCTCCACACGGGCTCGAACAGCGGGCTAAGCCTTGGTGCAAGGCGGGCCGATCAACGGCCCGCCCCTGACCGACATGTTGTGCGATCCGCTCCTGAGCCGTTGCGATGCGCGCGTCGGCAAAGCGCAAGATCAGCGCTTCGATCGGACGACCTCATCCCGATCGCTCCACCTCGTCGCTTGCGTACGGAGAGCGCTACAACTGCTCCGAGATCTGGAGCATAGGCCCCAGTCCGGTACCGAAACGGGCAATTGCCCCACGATGTTGCTGCAACTCGGAGTAGGAAAGGTAGCGAATCCCGAGTTCGACAACGCGCGAGAAGGCCGGCCGATTCAGTTGTTGGCGCACTTCGTCGCGCCGGCTGTTCGGCGCCACTAGAAACAGCACGCTTGAGGCGCCGAGTTCGGTTCCCAAGGCGAGGTCAAGCATACGAACGATGCCGGAGTAGATCGACGTCGAATGCTCAACTTCGAAGGCCGCTGCGACCCGGGCACTGGCTCGCTCAAACCACACTACGTCGATCAAGCGAACCGCTTCTGCCCCACCATCAAAGCCGGGCGGCAGCTCAGTCAGACAGTCGGCGCCCAGCACGCCATCGGCGTAGGCTCGGCCACGATCATTCGCTGCGATCCAGACGTCAAATCCCAGCGCATGACCCAAATCGCGAAGCCCTCCCTGGATCTGCGTATGGGTGGTGTCGCTCTCCCGCTCGGCGGCCCACACCTTCTGCATGGCCGCGGATTCTTCACGAACCCGGTCGAGATCGGCCCTCCAGGCGCGAAGCGGTGCTTCATCGTCGGCAAGGGGCGGCGCCGTGAGGCGGCCGCTACCCACGTCGAACAGCAGTCCTGCAATGGCCCCCAAGTCGTTCGACAACTGCGAGCGATGTGCCCCATTCAGACGAATCGCCCCATCACGCATTGTCAGGTAGTGGTCCCACCGTCCCAGTTTGACGTTACCGCCGGTCACCGCGTTGTAGCCGCGCACGATTGCCGTGTTGAACGGCAGCACCAGCGTCGGATGGATGAAGTACAAGAGATTCGCAACAGCAGGCCCGAGGCCCTTGATCTTCAGCGCGTCGATCTTGCGGATCGCCTCCAGCACCGCCTCGGCCGTATTGCAGCAGTTGCACGTGTGCAGCAGCCGGCCGAAAGCCTTCTGGTTTGCGGCGTTCTCATAGATGTCGGGAATGCGCAGCTTGGGTTTCCATAGGAAGGCATGGTCGGCGCCTTTGAAGATCTGTCGCTGTTCGGCGACCGAGCCCACAACGGTCTCCAGCGCGGAGCCGCGGTAGGCATTCCCGAACCGACCCGCCTCGATCTCCTGCACGACTTCGGCGATGCCACGTCGGATCGAGCGGAAGTTCTTAAGTCGTTCTTCCCAGAGAAACCAGCTGTTGTAAGTGCTGTGCGGATCTTGTTGCCAACGCTCGATGAGCAATGAGAGTTTGTCGTGCATCGTCCTCAGTCCGCAGCGGATGCGGCTCCGTATATGGCGAATCGGGCGGCACGGCGCCGTCCTGAGGCTGCGACGATACGCGCGCCGTCGTTTCCGTGGGGGCGACCAGATCAGATCGCTTCACCCACCCGGGCTCGTGACGCAGCTCGCATTCGAGGAAGGCCCGCATCTACCCCCGGCTCGGGTCCCTGAGGCGACTTGGCGCCCGATCACACGGGCGCCGTTTTGATGAACCGAGCCCGAGGACCGCAAGCCTTATCTGTTTTGTCGGGACGACCTGCTTGGGCCGGGGGCCCGGTTACAGCACCCGACCTTCGCTTGCTGATGTCGCTCGCGGTTCTCGGCCATCCAGACCGAGAACCGCGCCATCCACGCTTTCACGCGCCTGGGGATCATGCCTGGGCGATTGCCCGGGTTGTGCCGCGCGCTGTCTCCCGCCGCAGCCGGTATTCCATGATCAAGCCATAGACGGCCGGGATCACGATCAGCGTCAGGATCGTCGAGGACACCATGCCGCCCACCATCGGCGCGGCGATGCGGCTCATTACTTCGGAACCAGTCCCCTTGCTCCACATGATCGGCAACAGGCCCGCCATGATCGCAACGACCGTCATCATCTTCGGTCGTACCCGTTCGACCGCACCTTCCATGATGGCGGCGTAGAGGTCAGCCGCTGAAACGCTACGACCCTCGGCTTCGCGGTGTGCCTTGATCTCGCGCCAAGCCTGGTCAAGGTAGATCAGCATGACCACACCGGTTTCGGCAGCCACACCGCCCAGCGCGATGAAGCCGACGGCGACGGCGACGGACAGGTTGTAACCCAGCGCCCACATCAGCCACACCCCGCCGATCAGGGCGAAGGGCACCGACAGCATCACGATGAAGGTCTCGGTCAGGCGTTTGAAATTCAGGTACAGCAGCAGGAAGATGATCAGCAGCGTGACCGGCAGCACCACCTTCATCTTCTCGGCGGCACGCTGCATCGACTCGAACTGGCCGCTCCAGGTCGCGTAGTAGCCCGGCGGGAACTTGACCTTGTCGCTGACGGCCTTCTGCGCCTCCTTCACATAGGAACCGATATCCCGATCGCGGATATCGACGTAGATGTAGGCCGACAGCAGCGCGTTCTCGGTGCGGATGCTCGGCGCCCCCTTCTTGATACCGACGTGCGCGACCTGCCCCAGCGGCACCATCGCCCCGCTCATCGTGGGGACCAGCACTTGCTCGGCGATCTTCTCGGGGCTATCGCGCAGTTCGCGTGGGTAGCGCACCGCGACACCGAAGCGCTCACGCCCCTCAACGGTTGTCGTGACCATTTCGCCGCCCAGCGCCGTCGACACCACTTCCTGCATCTCGCCGACACCCAGGCCGTAGCGCGCAAGCGCCTCGCGGTCGGGTTCGATGTCGAGGTAGTAACCACCGGTGATGCGCTCGGCGAACGCCGAACTCGTGCCTGGCACCTGCTTGACGACAGCCTCGATCTCCTTGGCGAGGCGTTCCATTTCGACCAGATCCTTGCCAAAGACCTTGATGCCGATCGGCGTGCGGATGCCGGTCGAGAGCATGTCGATGCGCGCCTTGATCGGCATCGTCCAGGCATTCGACACACCGGGGAACTGCAGCGCCTTGTCCATTTCGGCGGTGAGCTTGTCGATCGTCATGCCCGGCCGCCATTCGGACTCGGGCTTCAGGTTGATCACCGTCTCGAACATCTCGGTCGGCGCGGGGTCGGTCGCGGTGTTGGCGCGCCCAGCCTTGCCGAAGACCGACTCGACCTCGGGGAAGCTCTTGATGATCTTGTTCTGCGTCTGCAGCAACTCGGCGGCCTTGGTGATCGACATCGCTGGCAGCGAGGCGGGCATGTAGAACAGCGTGCCTTCGTTGAGCGTCGGCATGAACTCGCTGCCGAGCTTGGACGCCGGCCAGAGACTGATGCCGAGCGCCAGCAGCGCGACTGCGATGGTCGTTTTCTTCCAGCGCATGACACCGGTGATCATGGGCCGGTAGCACCAGATCAGGAAACGGTTCACCGGGTTCTTCGACTCGGGAAGGATGCGTCCGCGAACGAACAGCATCATCAACACCGGCACGAGCGTCACCGACAGCAGCGCCGCACCGGCCATCGCGAAGGTCTTGGTGTAGGCCAGCGGCGAGAACAGCCGTCCCTCCTGCGATTCGAGCGTGAACACCGGCAGGAAGGACACCGTGATGATCAGCAGGGAGAAGAACAGCGACGGGCCGACCTCCTTGCACGCATCGATCATCGCTTCGACGCGTGAGCCGCCGGGCTCTAATCGTTCAAGATGTTTGTGTGCGTTTTCAATCATCACGATGGCTGCGTCGATCATGGCGCCGATCGCGATCGCGATGCCTCCGAGGCTCATGATGTTGGAGTTCATGCCCAGCGCATGCATCGCAATGAACGCGATCAGTACGCCGACCGGCAGCATCAGGATCGCCACCAGCGCGCTGCGCACATGCAGCAGGAACACGATGCACACCACCGCGACGATGATCGATTCTTCCAGCAGCGTGCCCTTGAGCGTTTCGATCGCACGATGGATCAGCTCGGAGCGGTCGTACACAGTCTGCAGCGAGACACCTTCCGGAAGACCGGACGAAATCTCGTCGACCTTCTCCTTGAGGTTGTGGATGACCTCCAGCGCGTTCTGCCCGAAGCGTGCCATCGCAATCCCAGACACCACTTCGCCTTCGCCGTTGAGCTCGGTCAGGCCACGACGCTCATCCGGTACCAATTCAACGCGCGCGATGTCGCCAATGCGCACCGGCACACCGCGCTCGGCCTTGACCACAAGGTTGGCGATGTCGTTGATGCCCTTGAGGTAGCCGCGACCGCGCACCATGTACTCGGTCTCGGCCATCTCGACGACGCGCCCGCCGACGTCGCGGTTGGACGAGCGAACCACGTCAACGATCTTCGACAAGGGGATACCGTAGGCGCGCAGCTTCACCGGATCCACACTGATCTGGTACTGCTGGACGAAGCCACCGATGGAGGCGACCTCAGCCACGCCGTGCGCTTTGCTCAGTTGATAGCGCAGATACCAGTCCTGCAACGTGCGCAGTTCGGCGAGTGACTTGTCCTTGGCCTGCAGCGCATATTCGTAGACCCAGCCCACACCGGTGGCATCCGGCCCGAGCTGCGGCGCCACGCCCGCTGGCAGGCGCCCGGCCGCCGAGTTCAGGTATTCCAGCACCCGCGAGCGTGCCCAGTAGATGTCCGTGCCATCCTCGAAGATCACATAGACGAAGGAGGCGCCGAAGAACGAGAAACCGCGTACGACCTTGGACTTGGGCACCGACAGCATCGCCGAGGTCAGCGGATAGGTCACCTGGTCTTCGACGACTTGTGGCGCCTGGCCGGAATACTCCGTGTACACGATGACCTGCACGTCGGAGAGATCGGGTAGGGCATCAAGCGGCGTGCGCATCACCGCCCAGACGCCGGCGATCACGATGAACAGCGTTGCGAGCAGCACCAGGAAGCGATTGCGCGCCGACCAGTCAATGATGGTGTTCAGCATACTCAGTGCCCCGCGTGCGCGTTGTTGGGTGCTGCGGCGGAAGGTGACGCCGCCGCGCTGAGCGAGGTGATGACCCACTCGCCGGGCTTGCGCTCAACCATTTCGAACTTCACTTTCGCGCCGGCCGCCAAGCCCTTCAGCAATGCCGGATTGGCGAGTCCGAAGTCCATCGTCATCGCTGGCCATTTCAGACTCGCAATCGGGCCGTGCGACAGCGTGATCGTCGACTTGTCGGCTGCGACCGCATCCAGGGTACCTTCACCCGCGTGACCAACAACGGTACCCGCCTTCGCCTGGGGTGCATCGGGTTGCTTCGCCGTGCCACCGTGGGCCGCATGACCGAAACCACCCACGGCCGCTTTGAGATTGCTCTCGGCATCGATGAGGAAGTTCGCCGCGACAACCACGGATTCGCCTTCCTTGATGCCTTCCGTGACCTCAACGAAGGTGTCAGCCTTGGCCCCGAGCTTGACGGTGCGTGGCTCGAAACGCCCTTCTCCCAGTTGCACCAGCGCGACCTGACGTGTGCCGCTGTCGATGATGGCCGAGCTGGGCACCGTCAGCACCTTGGTCGCTTGCCCACTCTGCAGCTCCGCAGCGGCAAATAGACCGGGCTTCAACAGTCCCTTCGGGTTCGCAAGCTCGATCCGTACCGGCACCGTGCGCGTATCGGCGTTGAGGGTCGGGTACACGTAGCTCACGGTGCCCTCGAAGGATTTTCCCGGATAGGCCGTTGCCGACACTTTGACGCTTTGGCCGACGCTCACGCGGCCAACATCCTGCTCATAGACGTCTGCAACCACCCACACCGACGAGAGGTCGGCAATCTGGTACAGGCTCTCACCCGGTTCGAAGCGCATGCCCTGCACGGCTTTCTTCTCCATCACCACACCGTTCGCAGGGGAGCGGAAGGTCAGGGTGCGCCGCGCCGAGTTCGCACCCGATGCCAATTCCTTGAGCTGTGCGTCCGAGATATCCCAGTTGCGCAAGCGCGCGAGCGCCGCGTTGGCCAGCTCAGTCATGGAACCGTGTGCGTCAGTGTCTCCGCTTTGCAATCGCGCTGCGCCCCCCGCCGCAATCGCATACTCGCGCTGCGCCGACACCAGTTCAGGGCTGTAGACCTCGAAGAGCGCCTGGCCCCGCGACACCACCTGACCGGTGGTATTCACATGCAGCTTGTCGATCCAGCCCTCGAACTTGGGCGCCACCGCAACCAAGCGCCGTTCATCGACTTCAACGCGCCCGAGTGCCCGCACCGTCTTTGCGAGCACTCGCATCTGCGCGGGTTCTGAGCGCACACCCAATTTCTGCACCTTCTCCACGCTGATCTTGAGCGCGTTCGGCGAACCGGCGTCGGCATCCTCACCGCCCTCGAACACCGGGATGTAGTCCATCCCCATCGGGTCTTTCTTTGGCACCGGCGAGGTGTCGGGCAGGCCCATCGGATTGCGGTAGTAGAGAATCTTCTTGCTCGCGCCCTGCGCCGCAGGCGAAGCGCCGTGTTCTCCGTGCTGGGGCGCCTTGGCGCCTAGCCAATACCCACCCGCGAGGGCGAAGGCTGCCGCTGCGAAGGTCAGCCCATATGCATGCGTCGCTTTCAAAGTTCGTCTCCCACAATCCGTTCGATGTCGGCCAAGCGGAGCTGCTGCTCAGCCTGTGCCTTGTAGAGGTCTTGTTTCGCTTTGCGGATCGCACGCTGCGCATCGAGCAGCGTGGCGAAGTCCACCCGCCCGGTCTCATAACCCGCCAGAGCGGCTTCGAAGGTCGCTTCACTCTGTGCAAGCAGCGTGTCACCAATGAGGTGTTCGGTGCGCCGCGCGGCATTGAGCGCCGCGACGGCCCCGCCAAGCTCGCCCGCCAATCTGCTGTTGGCCGCTTCGACGCGGCTGCGCGCGGCCTGGAGCATGCGATCGGCCTCGCGCTCCTGGCTGCGGCGCGATTCGAACTGCAGCGGGATGTTGACTTCGAACATCAACTGCCACTCGTTGACCTGGTTGCCGCGCTGCACCGGCGTGACGCCGAAGTTCAAATCGGGGTACCAGTTCTTCGCCGCGAGTGCACGCCCCTGTTCGGCCGCATTCACGCGTTCGCGTTCGGCGGCAAGCGCCGGGTTCTGTGCGGCCAGACGATCGAAGAGCGCCGTCAGCTGTGTGCGTTCCGCCGCAGGTGCGGCGCGCAAATCCGGTTGCGCGAGTGGCGCCATCGCATCACGCCCGATCAAGCCATTGAGCATCGCCTTCATGCCCTGCTGCTCGCTCTCAAGGCTCACGAGTTCCTGTCGGACCATCGTCAGCTCGACCTGCGCACGGATGACGTCCTGCTGCGCTGCGAGCCCCGACGCATAGCGCGTGCGGGCAACCCGCTCCATCTTGCCCAGCAACGCTTGAATCTCGCCCGTCAGGCGCAGGTTACGATCCGTGAGCCAGTACTGGGCGTAGGTTCGTTTGACTTCGGTCGCGAGTTCCAGCCACATGCCATCCGCGGTACGCGTCGCGGCACGCGCTTCCGCTTCAGCCTGACCGCGGCGCAGATCGCGTTTGCCCCAAAAGGGGATCTGTTGGCTCAACGTGTATTGCGTGCTGCCCACCTTGGCCGGGGAGAGCTGAACACCCGTCTCGCCCATGTTGGTGATATCCATGAGCTCGACCTTGAACATCGGGTCGGGCAAAGCGCCGGCCGGCTGCACGCGTTCGGCGGCAGCCTGCGCTTCGGCCTGCGCCGCGCGCCAGGAAGGACTGCGAGCTTTGGCAAAATCCAGAAGTTCGCCCACGTTGCGACCGATCACAGGCGTGCTCTGTTCGACCGTTCCCGCGGCGTAGTTGGTTGCTGGCAGCGCGCTACCAAAGGCAAGCGCCAAGAAAAGACACAAAGAGGTTCGTTTCGGCATTCTTCTCATGGATATTTGCCCGATTAGTCAAAGCAGCGGCTTGCACCCTGGGAACACTCGGCGATTCAAGCCACGTGCCCCATCGGCGCCAGCAAACCCGCGTCACGATCTGTCAAGGGAAGCAACCGACGACGGTTCTGGCGCATGTCGTCGGCTGGATTTCCCCGCCACTGAAGCGCGCGCCACATCTGCGTTCTCGCAACCATCGCGCTCTTCAGAATCGGCAACGCTCACTTCTTCTCGATAGAGGTCACCGTCAGCCCACCAGGCAGGCTTTCGGCGACGAAGCGAACGTTGTCACCGGCCTTAACCGAACCGAGCATTGCGGCGTCCTTGACCTTGAAGACCATCGTCATGGCGGGCATGTCGAGGTTCTTTAGCGGGCCGTGCTGAATGGTGATCTTGCCGGCCTGCGCATCAACCTTCTTGACGACGCCTTCGCTCATCTCCTGCATGGCCATCGACGAGCCGGCCTTCATATGATCGGCGTGGTCGTCGGCAGCCTGTACGGCCAGCGGCGACACTCCGAGAAGCACGGTCAGCATTAGGGGGAGCAGCTTGTTCATGGGTCAAACTCCGTTTTTGGGGGTGAAGGTGGAAAACACGGATTCACGTCCGTTGGCGTCGATCAGTAGCACGTCAAAGGGTTTCGCGTTCGGCATGTCCATGCCGGGCGAGGCTTGCGGCATTCCCGGCGCCGCCAATCCAATCGCCTTGGGGTTCTTGCGCAGCAGCGTCTTGATGTCGGCAGCCGGTACATGGCCCTCGATCACGTAACGCCCCACCTTCGCCGTGTGACAGGATCCAAAACGGTCCGGCATGCCCAAGCGCTTGCGTGCAGCCGGCACATTCTCGGTAAGCGTCTCCTTGACGGCGAAGCCCGATGCACGCAGGTGCTCGGTCCACTTCGAGCAGCATCCGCAATACGGACTCTTGAAGACTTCGACCTCAGGCATCGCAGCAAGCGCACCTTGAGACAACAGGGCAGCGGACAAAAGCAAGGCAAATCGCATGTCGAAATCTCCTCGTGATGCACATCAGGTGTTGTGCGCGCCTGCGGTTGATCGAGCCTTCGCCAGCAACCGTTGCGGCAGTTGGACGCAACTATGACCGGCCAAAGGGAACGGCCAGCTGACGCGCGGATTACATCTTTGTAATCTTGATGAAGTGCCCGGTACCGATTGATTTGAGTCAAAACACGTGGCGCGCGAGCAGCCCGCTCGCGATCACCAATGCCGACAGCCAGCTAACACCCCGATTACATCTTTGTAATCCCGTTAACCGTGGGCACTGATGGGTGAGAATGCCGCACGTTCTACGTGGAGCGGCGGTATGAAGATCCTCATTGTTGAAGACGAAGCGAAGACCGGCGACTACCTCAAACAAGGCCTGAGCGAAGCGGGCTTTGTCGCCGACCTGGTTCGCGATGGCATGGACGGCCTGCATCAAGGTCTCACCGAAGACTACGACCTCATCATTCTTGACGTCATGTTGCCGAGTCTGGACGGCTGGCAGATTCTGCAGACGCTGCGCCGCGCGGGAAAACAAACCCCGGTCCTGTGTCTCACTGCACGCGACAAAGTGGAAGACCGCGTACGCGGCCTTGAGTCAGGTGCGGACGACTACCTGGTGAAGCCATTCGCCTTCGCAGAGTTGCTGGCACGGGTACGCTCGCTGCTGCGGCGAGGGAAGCCACGCGAGGCGGAGAACTTGCGGATCGCAGATCTAGAACTGGATCTGATTCGCCGCCGCGTAATGCGCGCTGGACGGCGGATTGATCTCACCGCGAAGGAGTTCGGTCTCCTGGAGCTGTTGCTGCGCCGCCAGGGCGAAGTGCTGCCTCGGTCACTGATCGCTTCGCAGGTCTGGGACATGAACTTTGACAGTGACACCAACGTGGTCGAGGTTGCCGTGCGCCGCCTGCGCGCGAAGGTGGACGACGGTTTTGACGTGAAGCTCATCCGCACCGTGCGGGGCATGGGCTACGTGCTGGAGGATCCGCAATGAGCTGGGCGCGCCCCGTCTCGTTGGGCACCCGCCTTGCGATCCTGTTCTCCCTATCCGCCGCCACCGTTTTCGTTGCGGCGGGATGGTTGATCGAAGCGAGCGTCGAGCGACACTTTGTCGAACAAGATATGGAGGTGATGACCGGCAAGCTTGATCTGGTCCGACACGCGATCAAGAAGGTCCGCACGGAGGCGGATCTCGCGTCGCTCGACGAACGACTGGGCGACGCGATGGTCGGTCATCACGGTCTGGAAGTCAGCGTACGTAACATGGATGGTCGCGTGCTCTTTTCGACCCTTGGAGAGAAAGACGTCCACCCCGGTCTTGTCGTCAGTTCGCCGACGCAATCACCGCGACCTGAGAAATGGGACGATGAGCAAGGCCAGATGCGTGGCTTTGCCGCGAGTGCCGACACGTCCAGACCTGATAGCGCCCCGCTGGTCGTCACGATTGCGCTCGGCATTGACCACCACGAGCAGTTTCTTGCGGCGTTTCGGTCGAGTTTGGCCACGACCCTTGGCATCTGCATTCTTGCGGTCAGCCTCCTCAGCTGGGGCGTAACGCGTCGCGCGCTTCGGCCTATCCGGGACGTGGCACGTCGCGCCCAGACCATCTCGGCCGATCGACTCGACGAGCGCTTGCATATGGAGCGCGTGCCCAAGGAACTGTTCGAGCTGGTTGAAGCCTTCAATTCGATGCTGGCACGCCTGCAGGAGTCCTTCGTGCGCTTGCGGGAGTTCTCGTCCGATCTCGCGCACGAATTGCGCACGCCGCTCACGAACCTCGTCACCCAGACGCAAGTGGCACTCTCGCGCGAGCGTAGCGCGGAGCAGTATCGCGAGACCTTGTTTTCGAATCTGGAGGAGGTCGAACGACTCGCACGCATGGTCACCGATATGCTGTTTCTCGCCAAGTCGGACAACGGGCTACTGATACCCAACACGGAAGAGGTGGCAATGGGCGAAGAGGTGCGCGCGCTCTGCGAGTACTTTGAGCCGATCGCGAGCGAACGCGGTATTAAGCTGATGTGCTCCGGCGAGGCCCTGGTCATCGGAGACCGCGCCATGCTGCGCCGAGCGTTGGCCAATCTGGTCTCAAATGCTATCCGGCACGCGAATGCAGAGTCCGCCGTGGAGATCGGAATTTCGCATCGTTCAGACAGCGTCCAAATCGAGGTCTGCAATGAGGGGGACACGATCCCGCCTGAGGTGCTCCCCCGTGTCTTCGAACGCTTCTATCGCGCCGATCCAGCCCGAACGCGCGACAGCGAGGGGGCCGGGCTCGGCTTAGCCATCACGCAGTCGATCATTCACGCGCATGGCGGTTCTGTCGTCGCGCAGTCGGACGGACGCCTGACAAAATTCTCTGTGGCGCTGCCGACTACGACGCGATCGAACTAGACGCCAACGGACGCCGTCCCGCAAGGATAGGGTAAGGCACTCGCAGGTCGACGCGGACAGGATGCGTCACTCGCGGAACAGGGGCGAGCGCAAGCAACCGTAGCGCTTACGGGGTGGACGGTGTCTCGATCGAAAATGCATCACACAGGCGCTCATGGATGTAGAGGCGATCGCCAACGGCAATCGCCGCGTCGGACGGCACCCGCAGCACCCGGTTCCGATGGCCAATGGCCGACCGGTAAGCCACCACGACAACCGCCTGTGTGACAGACTGAGTCGTCGACGGCATGTCGCAGCGGTCACGACGCGTGACGGCGGCACTCGCGTCCGGTCCAACGCTCACCACCGTCCCGGCGCGCCATCCGGCTTCGCGATAGGAGTCAACGCGAGCCGCGGCACCACAGCCTGTCACCAGCAGGCACACCAAGCCCACCGTAGCGGGCCCCATGCTCGGAGCCGGCCGCTCTGGCAGGCCGCGGTACGCCGTCGTTCGGCCAATCCAACGCCAGATGCAAGACGTGCGTCGCACCGGTCAGCTCCCGCTCATACAACGATCGCCGGCGCGTCACCCTTGATGCCACCGACCGAAGTCGTGAGATCTGTGTGACGCGGGCGAACATCTTTGAAGAGCCGGCGCACCCTCACATCGAGCCGGTTGCGAAGGTCGTTGGCATTTTCGGTCGCTTGCTCCACCACGAATTGATCGATATGCCTCAGGAATACGGCGCACACATCCGGATCAAAGTGGGCGCCGCTGGCCGCTTGAATCAGCTCGCTGGCACAGGCAACGCTGTAGGCGTCCTTATAGGGACGAGAGGCGGTCAGCGCGTCGAAAACATCGATGACGGCGAAGACTCGCGCGATACGTGGAATCTGCGTGCCCTGCAGACCGAACGGGTATCCCGTGCCGTCAAAACGCTCGTGATGATGCAGGATCACACAGCGCGCCTCAGCCAACCAGGTGGCGCCGGCGGCGATCTGCGCACCGACGTGGACATGCGTTTGCATCACTTTGCGCTCCAGGCGATCGAGCGGACCCGGTTTGCGTAGCACGGCATCCGGGATCGCGAGCTTGCCGATATCGTGCAGGAAGGCACCGATAGTCAGCGCACGAAGCTCGCGGTCCGATAGCCCGATCAGGACGCCAAGGCGTAGCGCGTTCAGTGCGACCCGGTAGTTGTGACTGTCGGTATCGGCGTCGCGATGCGCGACCGCGCTACCCAAGGTACGCAGAAGGGTCAGATTCGATTCCAGGAGCTGATCTCCAAGCGACGCGATCTCCGAGAGCGAGCGGCGAAACGACAGGTAACCTAAGACACTGGCGATCAGCGCGCCAACCATGGCGGATGTCATCGCCCAGAGAGCGCCGAGTGACGTCACTCGCGCCAATGCCGATGGCACATGGTAGTAACCGATCAAGACCAGTTGTCGGCCAGCGGGATCCAATACACTGCGTCGCACAGCGCGCGCCTCGCTCATGTCGGGGCCACTGTGAGCACCGCGCATACTCGTCAGGAGCGTTTTTCCAGTGCCCGCTTCGACAAGTTCGAAGCCAACAAGATGCTCGGTCTGCAGCGTGGCCGTCAGGTCAGCGGCGTCGGGGCCTTGCGGCGCCCCGATTCTGGGCAGCCGGGCCGACATTCGGGCGACGGCCTCCGACGCGCGCTCAGACGCGTCGCGTTCGATCTGCCACTGTCCGAGGGGGACTGCCGCCATCCCGGCGGCGGCAACAGCAGTGAGCGTCATCAACGCTGCGCGATGCCGGAAGCTCGCTAACAGCCCCGTGCTGTCGTCAGCGCGTCGCTCTGCATCGAATGCCGTATCGTCCGTCACGCTGAACACTCAGGCGTATTGGGCTGAGCAACCGCGTTCTCGGTGCGTCGAGGTGGCGTCACCGACGGCCAATGAGTGGGCAGCAGCCGACAGCAGAACCACACAGTGACGGTCGCATGTACGCCGGGCCAGCCGAACTTGCCGCACAGGCAATGCTCCAGATCGTGGTTGGCGTAGCGTATGCACATGGTCAGCGAGGTTTGAACGTGATCGAAACGGCGCGCGAGACGGTCGGCGCAAGGCCGTCGTTGCCGTCGTGAGACGGGGGCCGAGTGAGGGTCGTCAGACGCCGCCCGCACACCCGGCCACGCGATGGACTCTGGTCGTCAGGTAGCCGGTGCGTCCGTCGCAGGTTCGGCGCCAGCGCAGCAGGCATGCTCCTCGCCCGAGCACAGCTCGGTTTCTGCCTGCAACCAGTGCGCCAATTCGCAGCCGCACGGGAAGCCCTGCTGTTCCGCGATTGCGTAGGCGCGCGCGGCGATCTGCTCACGTGTGGGCGGGGTCGCTGGGGATTCCTCTGCAGACGTTGCAACTGCGTTCTTTTGGGTACTCATGTCAGTCTCCAAGGTTCGTTAGTGGGTCGCGTTCAGTTCTTGTGATCGCGATGCACAAAGTCGTTGGTCAAGAAGAGCTCGTTGTCTTTCATGATGAGCTTTCGCCCATCCTTGAGTTCCATTACCTCCCCTTCCTTCATGGCGTTCACTCGGCCGTTCTTGTCGGCCATGCCCATCTTGCCGTTGGCGAACACATACACCGTCGAACCGTCCTTGAGTTCGTACGACTCCTTCGGCTCGTTCACCGCCAGCGCGGCAGTGGAGACGACGGCGGTTGCGAGAGCGACGAGCAAAGCTGATTTCATCATGATGACCTCCTGGTGATTGCATCAACGAGACCGCGCTCGACACCCTCGACAGAACACAAACAAACGTCGAGGTATCGAGTTCATTGCCACGGCGCTATCGGTGGCGCGTCGCGCCACCCGCCGGGTCTGACAACATCATCGGCTGCGGCGAGACTCATTCTCGGCATTGCGCCTTACTCAGGCGTGACCCAGTCATTACATTTGCGACGCCCGAATGTCATGCGCCCAACGCTGGAAGGACGGCCCCTGTGTCAGCGCTTGGCCCGACACCGCCGAACACATCTCATACAAAGTCGGATCAACGAATCGAATCCAGGAGTTCCTTCATCATCTTGTAGTGCCCAGACACCTGCCCGACCGCAAATTCGTAGCGCACCGCGTTCTCGGCAAACTTGGCGCGCTCGATGTCCATCTCAACGCTGTTGCCGTCGACGGCGCCCTGCAGCGGAACGGCATAGAGCAGCGGTTCCGCGGGCGTCGGCGGGAGCAGGACTTGATGTGCTGCGTGCGTACGCCCGAGCGACAACGTAGCGCCTGCGTTGTGTAAGGCGAGCGCCACCGACGGAAGGTCAATGTCTCGCGCCAAGTAGTTGGGTGTGTCGGCGTTGGCGATATTGGATGCGATGACAGCCTGGCGGCGCGCCAGCACCGAGAGCATTTGCTCGTGAAAATGCCCTCCAGCCTGTACTGCGCCGGAGGAATTGAGACGGGCAAGCGGGAGTTGTTGCAGCGGGACAGCGGCTGTGGGCGCCCCCCCGCCGCTAACAGCGACTGGCGGCGCGCTTGCGCTCGAGCCATGTGCTGCCGACACG
>CAMFLH010000062.1 GCA_945957295.1 uncultured Uliginosibacterium sp. | reverse complement strand
CTACACTCGACTAGTCGTCGGCAGCGTCAGATGTGTATAAGAGACAGCTGCAGCGGCGTGATCGGCAGCGTGACGCCGGCCAGCACTGCGACCAGGATGATGACGCCCTCCGCGAAGTTGGTTGGCAGGGTCCAGACAATGAACTTGAGCAGATTGTCGTAGACCCCACGGCCTTCTTCGACTGCGGCCTCGATGGATGCGAAGTTGTCGTCGGTAAGCACCATGTCCGACGACTCCTTTGCAACATCAGTGCCGCCCCGCCCCATCGCCACGCCAATGTCGGCCTGCCGCAGCGCCGGCGCATCGTTCACCCCGTCGCCCGTCATCGCGACGACGTCACCGCGCGCCTGCAGCGCCTCCACCAGCCGCAGCTTCTGCTCCGGCTCGACACGCGCGAACACCGAGACTTCGCCGGCCACCGCGCGCAGCGCATCGGCGTCGAGCGCAGCCAGCTCACGGCCCGTCACCACCCGCGGCGTGGCAGCGCCGATGCCCAGCGCGCCTGCGATGCCGGCCGCGGTCACAGCGTGATCTCCGGTGATCATCACGACGCGGATGCCGGCAGCCTTGCAACGGGCCACCGCCTGCTCTGCTTCGCCGCGCGGCGGGTCCACCATGCCTTGCAGGCCCAAAAACACCCAATCGTCGCCGAGCGCGTCGCGCATCAGCGGCGCCGCACCGCCGGTGTGGTACGCGAAGGCCAGTACCCGCATGCCGCGCGCGGCCATTTCGTCGGCCGCCGCGTGGACGGCCGAAGCGTTCAGCGCAACCGGCGTGCCATGCGCATCCAGCGCATAGCGACAGTGCGCGAGCACGCGCTCCATCGCGCCCTTGGCCCACATGCGATGGCCGTCTGGCCCGGCATTGAGCGTCACCATGTACTGATAGCGCGCGTCGAAGGGCAGTTCGTCGAGCCGTGGATATCGCAGCCGCAGCGTGTCGGCATCCAGCCCCCCGCGCAACGCGGCGAGCAGCAGCGCCCACTCAGTCGGATCACCGCTGAACACCAACTGCCCGGCCTCGCGCCGCATCTGGGCGTCGTTGCACAACACGCCGGCCAGCAGAAGCGGCTGCAGGGCGCGATTGTCGGTCGGCGCAGCCCCGGCGGGACGGATCTCGCCATCTTCATCACCCGCGGCACCATGCAGCGTGTAGCCGAAGCCGCCGACAAGCAGCTCGGTCACCGTCATGCGGTTCTGCGTCAACGTACCGGTCTTGTCCGAACAAATCACGGTGACGCTGCCCAGCGCTTCCACCGCCGGCAGGCGGCGAATCACCGCCGCACGCCGCGCCATGCGCCCCACTCCGATCGCCAGCGTAATCGTCAATGCGGCGGGCAACCCTTCTGGAATCGCCCCCACCGCAAGCGCCACCGCGGCCATCAGCATGTCCTGCACCGATTCGCCGCGCAGCAGCCCCACGGCAAACGTGAGGCCGGCCAAGGCGAGGATGATCCACAGCATCAGGTTCGAGAATGCCGCGAGGCGGCGTGTCAGCGGCGTCGCGATCAGCGGGGCCGCGTCGATCAAGGCGGCGATGCGGCCCAGTTCGGTGCGCGACCCCGTCGCCACGACCAGGCCGGTCGCCGTACCTTGCAGCGCAAGCGTGCCTGCGTAGGCCATGCAGTGACGATCGACCAGCGCTGCGTCCTGCACCACGGCCATACTCGACTTTCCGACCGGCAATGATTCGCCTGTCAGCATCGCCTCGTCGACCACCAGATCCCGCACCCTGAGCAAGCGCAGATCAGCTGGCACGCGGTCGCCGGCCTCAAGCAGCACGATATCGCCCGCGACCAGCTCCGCCGATTCGACACGCAGCCGTTCGCCGTTGCGCAGCACGCCGGCAAGCGCAGACACCTGCCGCGCGAGCGCGGCAATTGCGGAATGCGCCCTCGCCTCCTGCACCGCGCCGACCACGGCGTTGATCAGTACGACGAGGAAGATCACGCTCGCATCTACCCACTCCTGCAAGGCCAGCGCCACTACGCCGGAGCCGAGCAAGATATAGATCAGCGGCTCACGCAACTGCGTCAGGAAGCGCTCGACGAAGCGCTTGGGCGGTTTGCCGCGAAGCTGGTTCGGTCCATCGGCAGCAAGTCGCCGCGCCACCTCATCAGCCGAAAGCCCGTTAGTGGTGTCGGCCCCCAATGCAGCCGCACAGTCTTCCGGCGTGCTCGCGTGCCAGTCGCGGGTCATCACGCAACCCGGCTTACCGGCTCGCCACGAAGAAAAGCGTCGATGTTCGCCACCGCTGTATCGGCCAGGCGTTGCATCGCCGCCGCCGAGGCCCAGGCCATGTGCGGAGTCACGATCAGATTGGGAATGTCGGGCGCCAGCAACGGATGGTCGGCCGGCGGAGGCTCCTGCGACAACACATCGGTGGCCGCACCCGCGATGCGCCCCTCGCGCAGCGCCTGGGCAAGCGCAGGCTCATCCACCAAGCCTCCGCGTGCTGTATTGATCAACACCGCCGAGGGCTTCATGCGGGCGAACTCCGCGGCGCCGAACAGCTTGCGCGTCTGCTCGTTGAGCGGGCAGTGCAGCGACACCACGTCTGCTTGCGCCAGCGCCTCGTCGAACAAGGTGTAGCCCGGCCGCGCCACCGCAAGCCCCTTGCGTTCCACCTGCAGCACCTGCATGCCCAGCGCTGCGGCTCGCCGCGCAAGGCCATCACCAAGTGATCCGTGGCCCACAATCGCGATTACGGCACCGTTCAGGTCGGCGACCGGGCGATCGAATAGGCCAAAACTCGTGCCTCGCGACCAGCGGCCGCTGCGCACATCCTCGACATACGCCAGCAGATTGCGCCGCAGCGCCATCATCAGCAGCAAGGCATGCTCCGGCACGGTATCGGCCGCGTAATCGCGCACGTTGCTGACCACGATGCCCTGTGTGCGGCAAGCCGCTAGGTCGACGTTGTCCGTGCCGGTCGCCGACACCGAAATCATCCGTAGATCGGGTAGCTGCGCCAACACGGCCGCACTTAGCAAGGTCTTGTTGATCAGCGCCACCTGCGCGCCCGCAAGTCGATCTACCACCTCGGCGGCGGCGGTTCGCGCGTGGTCGCGCCACTCATGCGCGCAGGTCGGGCGCGGAATCACGACGGGTAGTGAGGCGGATTCAAGGGAGACGACAATCGGTCTTGGCATGGCGGGCGTCCTTCGTGGCGAGGGCACGTCGCGGCACATGCGCCGGGCGTTCGACGCGCCGAGCAGATCAGCCCGAACTGTACTCCAATGCGATTTCATAGGGCGAAACATCCCGCATTGCGATATGATCAACCGTATTCCAGAACAAAGACTGCACGTAACGTGGCTGCCGAAGAACCTAAAGCCTCCTCGATCCAGGTCATCGAACGGATGATGAATCTGCTCGATACGCTGGCAAAACACCCCGACCCGATCGCGCTCAAGCAACTCGCAGCGGAGACGGGGCTGCATCCGTCCACCGCACATCGCATCCTTGCCGCCATGACCGCTCGCGGCTTTGTCGAGCGGGTGGATGCAGGGGTGTACCGGCTCGGGATCCGCTTGCTGCAGCTGGGCAATGTGGTGAAGTCGCGCATCTCGGTCCGCGAAACCGCGGTCGATGCGATGCAGAAGTTGCACCTGGCCACTGGCGAAAGCGTGAATCTCGGGATGCGCGACGGCGACGACATCGTCTACGTTGAACGCACCTCGAGCGGCCGTTCCGCCGTGCGGGTGGTGCATATCGTCGGCGCCCGCGCGCCGCTGCACACCACCGCCACCGGCAAACTGTTCCTCGCCGAAGAGAGCGCCAGCCGCGTCGCGGAGTACGCGCGACGCACCGGGTTGCCACCGTCCACTCCGGCGTCGATCACCACGCTGCCGGCGCTCGAAAAGGAACTCGAACGCGTTCGCCGTCACGGTGTCGCCTACGACATGGACGAAGTGGAAAACGGCGTTCGCTGCATTGCCGCGGGCATTCGCGATGATTCAGGCGAGCTCGTCGCCGGACTGTCGCTGTCGACACCGGCCGAGCGCTTCAACCCGGACTGGGCGCCGCTGGTGCGTGATACCGCGGAAGAAATCTCGTCCACGCTCGGCTATCTGAAACTCGACAATCCGCCGAGCGCCCGCTCGACGCGCGAGCCGCGCCGGTAAGTGGCAGCTGCTGAAACAAAAAAAGCGCGCCAAGGCGCGCTTTTTTTTTGCGATAAGAGTCATTTAACCGGCTGGAATTCGGGCGCCGCCCTGATGTGCCAGCGCGCTCTCGACCCAGCGTTTGATCCGCTGCGCATCGGCAACACGCGTGAACTTGCCGACCGAATCGAGCAGCACGATCACCATCGGCTTTTCAGCCAGCCAAGCCTGCATCACCAGACAACGACCGGCCTCATTGATGAAGCCGGTCTTCGACACACCGATCTGCCAGTCGGGGCTGCGCACCAGCGCATTGGTGTTGCGGAACGTCTGCTCACGTCCGCGGATCGGCAGGGTCTCTTCGTCGTCGGTCGAGAACTGGCGGATCAGCGGGTAATGCGAAGCCGCAGTCACCATCTTCGCCAGATCGCGCGCGGACGACACGTTCTGCGGGTTGAGACCGGTAGAGTCGTGGAATACCGTCTCCGAAAGCCCCAGCGCCTGCGCCTTGCGGTTCATCGCAAACACGAAGGCGTTGATGCCGCCGGGGTAATTGCGCCCAAGCGACGCCGCCGCGCGGTTCTCCGACGACATCAGCGCGAGGTGAATCATCTCTTCGCGCGTCAGCTCGGTACCGACGACCAAGCGCGAAGTGGTGTTCTTGAGCTTGTCGGTATCCTCGTCCGTCACCGTCAGTGTCTCGGACAGCGAGAGCTTTGCATCCAGCACCACCATTGCCGTCATCAGCTTGGTGATCGACGCGATCGGCACCACCGACTCCGCGTTACGCTCCAACAGCACCTTCCCGCTACCCAAGTCCTGCACCATGAAGGCATTGGATTGCAGCAACGGGTTGCCCTCGCGATCGAGGCTCACCGGCACGGCGCGCACCGGCGCAGTCTTCGCGGACTTCATGTCACGGTACAAGGCCTTGGCGGGGCTGACGCGTTTGCCCTTCTTGCTGCTGACCGAGGTTTTGACGGTACGACTGCGGTGGGTCGAAGACGCTTTCGTTGCCGTTTTGGTTGCCGTTTTCTTGGCCGGCGTCTTCGCGTGGGATTCTTTCGCCTGCGCGGGCATTGCCGCGATTGCTGCCGCGAATACGAGCGCGGTGATCAGCTTGATTTTCTGCATTACTTCTCCCCATCCGGCGGCAGGCAGGCCGGACTCACTTCTAGATAGCTGGATTCTAGCAATTTCTCTAGCAGATTAAGACGATAGCTCGCTCATTTCAGACTGAATCTCAAGATTTTGTTCGGGCGTCATGGCACCAAAACCACTGGCGCGCTGGCGGGTTTCAAGCGTCACGCTCGCTGGATCGAGCCGCAGGAAGCGGATCAGCTCCGCGCGCCGCATCATCGCGTCGCGATAGCCAAGATCGATCAACGCGCGCGTATAGGACCGTTCGAACAGCAGGTAGGACAACACCGTCGAGCCCGCCCGACCGCCCGCGCCGACCCCCCTCAGCATGATCCGCATCGGCCGCGGTAGAGCGCGGAAATGGCGCGCAGCGAGGTAGTCCAGCCGCTCGGACGGCGAAATCACCAGCGTTTCGATCGGCTTGAGCGGTATACCGAGTTGCGCCCGTAATTCGGGGGGGATCTTGCCCACGGTTGCGTTGATGCGGTCGAGACGTTCTAGATCGACCGCGAGTCCGTCAAGAAAGATCGACGACAAAGCGTGGCCCGCGATCTGCGCGGGCGTCGGGTAGCGATCACCACGCGCGCGGCGGGTTTCGTCTTTGGCGCGCCCCGCCCCCACGACGAGGATGCGGCTCGCCCCCAAGTGCACCGCCGGGGACACCGGCGCGAGCTGGCGCATCGAGCCATCGCCGAAATATTCGCGATTGATCTTGATTGCCGGGAACACGAACGGGATCGCGCTGGACGCCATCAGATGCTCGACCCCGAGCCGCGCCGGCACGCCGACGCGCGCCGCCCGCCGCCACGGCGACACCTCGCGCGCCGCTTCGTAGAAGGTGAGGCTCTCTCCGGTCGCGTAGCCGGAGCAGGTCACGCTGAGCGCGTAGAGCGCACCGCTGTCGATCGCGCGCCCGATACCCGCGAAGTCCAAGCGCGAAGCCAGCAATTCCCGCAGCGGCTGATTGTCCAGCAATGACTTCGGCCCACGCCGCAACAGCCAGCCCCACAGCAGCGTGCCGCCCCAGGCCAGCGCCGACTTGGTCACCGCGAGCGCATCGGCACGATAGACATGGTGCGCATGGAAGTTGCGCCAGATCCACGCGAGCCGGCGCACGCTGCCATCGAAATTGTCGGCATACGACGCAAGCGCCGCCGCATTGATGGCGCCGGCCGACGTGCCGCACAGGATCGGAAACGGGTTCGCCCGGCTACGCCCGGTGAGCTCGCGAATCGCCCACAGCACGCCAACCTGATAAGCCGCACGTGCCCCGCCGCCAGTCAGAACCAGTGCCGCCCGGTCTTCCATCCTGCCTCCCCGGCCCATGGCCACTGAGAGGATTTGCGGCATCGTGCGACGCGAGCTTTAGCGCATTCGCGCCGCACGATGCGGCAAAGTTATCGGCCGCGCGGCTGCCCTGCTTCCACCACCGTCAGCGCGGTCATGTTCACGATGCGGCGCACGGTCGCGGTCGGCGTCAGGATGTGCACCGGCTTGGCCGAGCCGAGCAGGATCGGTCCCACCGTCATGCCATCTCCCGCCGAAGTCTTCAGCAGGTTGAAGGCGATGTTAGCGGCATCCAGCGTCGGGAAGATCAGCAGGTTCGCGTCCTCACGCATGCGGGCGTTCGGGAACACCTGCAGGCGGATGCCCGCATCAAGCGCCGCATCGCCATGCATCTCACCTTCCACCGCAAGGCCCGGATGGCGCTCATGCAGCAACGCCAGCGCGCGACGCATCTTCTCGGCCGTCGGCGTTTCATCGGTACCAAAGCTCGAATGCGACAGCAGCGCCACCCGTGGCTGGATGCCGAAGCGGCGCACCTCTTCCGCGGCGAGGCAGGTCATCTCGACGAGTTGTTCGACGCTCGGGTCGTAGTTGATGTAGGTGTCGCACAGGAACACCGTGCGGCCCGGCAGCGCGAGCAGGTTCATCGCATAGCAGCTGCCAACCCCCTCAGCGCGACCGAGTACCGTTTCGACGAACTTCAGGTGCACCTGATGCAGCCCCGAGGTGCCGCAGATCAGCCCGTCGGCATAGCCGAACTTGAGCATCAGCGCGCCGATCAGCGTCGCGCGTCGGCGCACTTCGCGCTTCGCGTACTCGACCGACACACCGCGCCGCTCCATCAGCGCGTGGTAGTGCGTCCACAACTCGCGATAGCGCGGGTCGTCATCCTGATTGACCATTTCGAAATCGAGCTCGGGCCGCAGGCGCAGACCGAAGCGTTCGATGTAGCGGGTGATGACGTCCGGCCGCCCGATCAGGATCGGCCGCGCAAGCCCCTCATCCACCACGGTTTGCACGGCGCGCAGCACCCGCTCCGATTCGCCCTCGGCGAAGATGATGCGCTTGGGCGCACGCTTCGCGGCGGCAAACACCGGCTTCATGATCAGACCGGACTGCCACACGAAATTGTTCAGACTCTGCCGGTAGGCTTCCCAGTCGGTGATCGGTCGTGTCGCGACGCCGGAATCCATCGCCGCCTGCGCCACCGCTGGCGCAATCTTGACGATCAGGCGCGGATCGAAGGGCTTGGGAATGATGTACTCGGGGCCAAAGCCGACCACCTTCTCGCCGTAAGCCGCGGCGACGATGTCGCTCTGCTCCGCGCGCGTCAGCTCGGCGATCGCGCGCACCGCGGCGAGCTTCATCTCGTCGGTAATCGTGGTCGCGCCCACGTCGAGCGCACCGCGGAAGATGAACGGGAAGCACAGCACGTTGTTCACCTGGTTCGGATAGTCCGAACGGCCGGTCGCGATGATCGCGTCATCGCGCACCGCTTTGACTTGCTCCGGCAGGATCTCCGGCGTCGGGTTCGCCAGCGCGAGGATCACCGGGTTGGGCGCCATTTTCGCCACCATCTCCGGTTTGAGCACGCCGCCTGCCGAGAGACCAAGGAATACATCGGCGCCTTCGATGACATCGGCGAGCGTGCGCGCTTCGGTCTTCTTCGCGAAGCGATCCTTCACCGGGTCCATCAACACCGGGCGCCCTTCGTAGACCACCCCTTCGATGTCGGTCACCCAGATGTGCTCGACGGGAATCCCGAGCATTACCAAAAGGTCGAGGCAGGCGAGCGCTGCGGCGCCAGCGCCCGAGGTCACAAGCTTGATCTGCGACAGATCCTTGCCAAGTAGATGAAGGCCATTCAGCAGCGCGGCGCCGACCACGATCGCGGTGCCGTGTTGGTCGTCATGGAACACCGGAATGTTCATTCGCTTGCGTAGTTCGCGCTCGATGTAGAAGCACTCGGGTGCCTTGATGTCCTCAAGGTTGATGCCTCCGAAAGTCGGCTCCAGCGACGCGATTGTCTCGATCAGCTTGTCCGGGTCGGGCTGGGAAAATTCGAGGTCGAAGACGTCGATGCCGGCGAACTTCTTGAACAGCACCGCCTTGCCTTCCATCACCGGCTTGGCGGCGAGCGGCCCGATATTGCCCAGACCCAACACGGCAGAGCCGTTGGTCACCACACCGATCAGGTTGCCGCGCGCCGTCAGCGTGCTGGCTTCGGCCGGGTCGGCGACGATGGCATCGCAGGCCGCAGCCACCCCGGGCGAATACGCGAGTGAAAGATCCTGCTGGTTTGTCAGCGCCTTGGTCGGCGTCACTGCGATCTTGCCGGGACGTCCGGCGCGGTGATATTCGAGTGCAGCGGCTTTGAGGCGGTCGTCCATCGGTATCTCCCTGAGCGGCGTTCTGTCGCGTACGCGACAAATTCCGGGTTATTCGAGTTCGCGGCAGGATTCTAGTTGCCAGCGACACTGGGTGAAGTACGTAGTTGTGCTGATCAGACCCGCGGCGTAGACTTCAAACAACTGTTCAAGCAGAACTTCCAGCCCGCACACCCGAAAAACAAAAGTTTTCGTGCGGGTGCTCCAGCGTCGTTTCTCTCCTCCCACCGACGCCGGGCCACGGTCGGATCTCCTCCGAGGAGGCCGAACGTGCCATCGAACACGTGGTAACCAGGAGAGACTCATGACTACACGCCTTCCCGAAGCGGCGCTCAGTTCGGCGCCTGCCTTCGTCCGCCATGCCCGCCTCAAACAGTGGGTGGCCGAAGTGGCCGCCCTCACCCAACCCGACCGGATCATGTGGTGCAATGGCTCCGAAGAGGAGTCCGCTCGCCTCTGCGACGAGATGGTCGAAGCGGGGCAGATGATCCGCCTCAACCCTGCCAAGCGACCGAACTCCTTCCTCGCATGGTCCGACCCGTCCGATGTGGCGCGCGTCGAAGACCGCACGTACATCTGCAGTTCCGACCCGCATGACGCCGGCCCGACCAACAACTGGGAATCGCCGGAGAAGATGAAGGCCACGCTGAATGGGCTGTTCAGCGGATGCATGCGTGGCCGTACGCTGTACGTGATTCCGTTCTCGATGGGCCCGCTAGGCAGCCCGATCGCGCAGATCGGCGTCGAGATCTCGGATTCGCCCTACGTGGTGGTGAACATGCGGATCATGACCCGCATGGGCCGGGCGGTGTACGACGTGCTCGGCGACAACGGTGACTTCGTGCCCTGCCTGCACTCGATCGGCGCGCCGCTCGAACCGGGCCAGAAGGACTCCCGCTGGCCCTGCAACCCAACCACCAAGTACATCTGCCACTTCCCCGAGACGCGCGAGATCTGGTCGTACGGCTCTGGCTACGGCGGCAATGCGCTGCTGGGCAAGAAGTGCTTCGCGCTGCGCATCGCCTCGACTATGGCGCGCGACGAAGGCTGGCTCGCCGAGCACATGCTCATCCTCGGCGTAGAGAATCCACAGGGTGAGAAGAGCTATGTCGCAGCGGCCTTCCCGTCGGCATGCGGAAAGACCAACTTCGCAATGCTGATCCCGCCGGAAGGTTTCGACGGCTGGAAGGTCAC
Organism: uncultured Uliginosibacterium sp.; assembly: GCA_945957295.1. Lineage (GTDB taxonomy): Bacteria > Pseudomonadota > Gammaproteobacteria > Burkholderiales > Rhodocyclaceae > Niveibacterium. The sequence goes on along the minus strand of CAMFLH010000062.1, from coordinate 11,548 downwards.
CACGGTTGGCGACGACATCGCGTGGATCAAGCCCGGCCCCGACGGCCGTCTCTACGCGATCAACCCCGAAGCCGGTTATTTCGGCGTCGCGCCCGGCACCAACGAGAAGACCAATCGCAACGCGATGGCGACCCTGCATGCGAACGTGATCTTCACCAACGTTGCACTCACCGACGACGGCGACGTGTGGTGGGAGGGCATGAGCAAGGAAGTGCCGCAGCACCTGATCGACTGGACCGGCCAGGACTGGACGCCCGATTGCGGCCGCAAGGCGGCGCACCCAAACTCGCGCTTCACCGCACCGGCCAACCAATGCCCGTCGATCGACGCCAACTGGGAAGACCCGAAGGGAGTGCCGATCTCGGCCTTCGTGTTCGGCGGCCGCCGCGCGACCACCGTACCGCTGGTGTACCAGGCCTTCAACTGGAACTTCGGCGTCTACATGGCTGCCACGCTGGGCTCCGAGACCACCGCCGCAGCCTTCGGCCAGCAAGGCGTCGTACGCCGCGATCCGTTCGCGATGCTGCCGTTCTGCGGTTACCACATGGGTGACTACTTCAACCACTGGTTGAAGATCGGCCACACGGTGGAACACGCGCCGCACATTTTCTGCGTCAACTGGTTCCGCATGAACGAGAACGGCGACTTCATGTGGCCAGGTTTCGGCGACAACATGCGCGTGCTGAAGTGGATCGTGGACCGCTCCAAGGGCGGCGTCGGCGCACGTGAAACCGCGCTCGGCTGGATGCCGAAGTACGAGGATATCCAGTGGTCCGGACTCGGCATCAAGCGCGAGGAATTCGAGGCGCTCACCGCGATCGATGCACGCGCGTGGCGCAGCGAGCTGGGCCTGCATAAGGAATGGTTCGACAAACTCGGCGCCCGCTTGCCGCGCACGCTAGCCTTGCAACGCGAGCTGTTCGAAGAAGCGATCGGCAGCTGAACCCGCAAGCCACGCATCAGGCGCCGCCCTCGGGCGGCGCTTTTTCTTTGGTGCCCCGAGCGGCGTACAGTAATGCCATGTCCGAATACACCCAAACGCTATCTGCCGGCCCCCTCGCAAGCCGCTCGCGAGAAATCGAACCCTTCCATGTGATGGAGTTGCTCGCTCGCGCACAGGCGCTTGAAGCGAGCGGACGCGACATCATTCACATGGAAGTCGGCGAGCCGGACTTCCCGACCCCCGCTCCGGTCATCGACGCAGCCCAGCGTTTCATCGCGCAGGGCAAGGTCCGCTACACGCCCGCGCTGGGTCTGCCGGCGCTCCGCGAAGCGATTTCCGCTTACTACGCGACGCGCTTCGACGTTGACGTACCGGCATCGCGAATCATCGTCACCGCGGGTGCCTCGGGCGCACTGCTGTTGGCAATTGCAGCACTGACGCAGCCGGGCGATGCCTGGCTCGTGCCGGACCCCGGCTACCCATGCAACCGCCACTTCGTGCGTGCGTTTGAAGGCGTCGCACAAGCACTACCAGTGTTCGCGCAGGATGCCTTCCAGCCAACGCTTGAGCAGGTGCGCCAAGCGTGGGCGCCGCGGACCCGCGGTCTGATGGTCGCGAGCCCGTCGAACCCCACCGGCACGCTGATCTCGCCAGCAGCACTTGAAAAACTGGCCCGCTTTGTCGCTGAGCGCAGAGGCGCGTTGATCGTCGACGAGATCTATCAGGGCTTGAGCTATCGCGTCGAGCCAAGTACCGCACTCGCCATGCCCCACCCCTGCTTCGTGATCAACAGCTTCTCGAAGTACTTCGGCATGACGGGCTGGCGACTCGGCTGGCTGGTGGCACCAGAAGCCTATGTGCGCGATCTTGAGAAACTCGCGCAGCACTTCTTCATCAGCCCATCTACACCGGCGCAACACGCCGCGCTAGCCGCCTTCATGCCCGAGACCATCGCGATTCTCGAAGAGCGGCGCGACGCATTCGCCCGCCGACGCGACGTGCTTTGCGCCGGCCTGCGAGCACTCGGCTTTGACGTGCCTGCGGAACCCGAGGGGGCTTTCTATGTGTACGCCGACGTCAGCCGGCATGCCAAGGACAGCGCAGCTTTCGCGCATCACTTGCTCGAAACGGCGGGCGTCGCAGCCACGCCCGGCATTGATTTCGGCCAACAGTCGCCAGAGCGCTGGCTGCGCTTTGCCTACACGACGGACGAGGCGCGCATCGAGGAGGCATTGGCGCGCATGAAGCAGGCTCTCTGCTAGTCTCAAAAGCAGAACGCCGGCGCTAGGCCGGCGTTCTGTGCGGGGCAGGTAGCGCGAACGCTTACTTTGCCAGTGCGAGTTTGGCGCCCTGTCGCATCGCCAGTTGCAGGCGCTGCTTTTCGGCAATCACCTTGTTGGCGTAACCCTCGGCCGGATCATCGGCCGCGCCGCCGTACTGCTGCAGGCCAGCAGTCAGCGAACCATTGCGGCGGATGTACTCCTTGAGCACCTGGGCACCGACACGAATGTTCTCGGTCGGGTCGAGCAGCGGCGCATCGCCCGCCTTGTCGTCGAACTTGTCCTGATGGAAGCGCGGCACGATCTGCATCAGCCCCTGCGCACCGAACGGGCTCTCCGCGAACGGATTGAAGCTCGATTCGATACCCATCACGGCAACGATCAGCAACGGATCCAGGCCGACAGACTGGCCCACCTTTTGCGCCGACACGATCAGCGGTTCGACGGCCGCGCGGGCCACCTTGTAACGACGGGCGAGATACTCGGTCACGCGTTCCATTTCAGGCGACAGACGATCCGGATGTTCAGGATCGACAACCACCGGGTCCTGCTCCACCGCAGTCAGATCCGCTGGCGACAGCGCATCCTCCGCAGCGACACTCGCTTCGGCACGGCCGAACAGACTGTTGAGCGGCAAACCACTCAAACCCTGATCGAATACGCGCATACCGAGAACGACTGTCACCACCAAGCCCGCTACAAGCAGGCTGCCATGGGCGAAGTGCAGAACAAATGTACCGACGTGCCGGGCTGCTGCCGCGACGCGAGTTGCGTAGATCATCATTCCTCCTCTGAGGCTCTGACGGCAAACTCGCCCGTTCGGTCTGACAGACACGCAGACGCGCCGGCACCCAAGCTCGTATGGCTCGGTGTGATACCGGTGAGGCCGTGTTGTCAGCGCGCGGGCGACACCGCGCAAAGTGGTCAAGGGTCGATCAAGGTGAGCCGCCGCAACCAGACGATTCACCGACTAAAAAACGCGAAGAACTGCTTGGAACGAAACAGAAGCTGGCGGTCTGTTCGCTTCGCTGAATGAACTACTGCGATATATCGATCGCAACCAGACGAAGCGCAGTCTATTGATTCGATTCGGTTTTGTCAATCCGGCGCCAATCCGCGCCCAGCAAGGATGATGACATCTGGCTAATCGTAAACCATTGGCAAGCGCGCGTCGTGGGCGCACATCACGGTGAAAGCCAATAAAAAAGGCACGTGCAAGCACGTGCCTTTGTAGAACGAAACCCGGTGCGGTCAGGACGGGCGCGACCCCGTCGGGAACGGCCACGCAGCGGTCGGATTCAGCGATGACTTGAGGCCCGGAGTTGCCGCGGTAGACGGCTTGGCTTCAGCGGCCGGTTGCGCTTCCGCCGGCTTTGCAGCCTCAGCGGCCGGCGCCTCTGCGGCTTTCGCCGGTTCGGCGGCGGGCTTTGCGGCCTCAGCGGCAGGCGCCGGTGCGGCCGGTGCCGCAGCCTTCTTCACAGGGGCTTTCTTCGCAGCGGGCTTCTTCTCGGCGGCAGGCTTCGCGGCCGGCTTCACAGCCTCGGTCTTCGGTGCTTCGGGCTTCGCAACCGCGGGCTTCGCGGCCACTGCCTTCTTCGCCGCAGGCTTGGCTGCCGGCTTGGTTGCGGGCTTGGTTGCCGCTTTCTTTGCAGCAGGTTTGGCGGCGCTTTCAACCGCCTTCGCCACGGCCTTCTCGGCCTTCGCGACGACCTTGGTGACAGCCTTCTTCACAGCAGTGGCTTTTGTTGCCGCTTTTTTGGCAACTTTCTCGACCGCCTTTTCAGCCTTAGCGACCACTTTTTTTGCGGCGGTCACTTTCTTTGCTGCAGTCTTCTTGACGGCTTTCTCAGCCTTCACGACGGCCTTCTTTACCGCCGCTGCAGTGCCGGTAGCCTTCTTTGCCGGTTTGGCCGCAGCCTTCTTCACGGCCGGCTTCGCTGCAGCCTTGGCTGCCGCTTTCGGGGCGGCCTTCGGCGCCGCCTTCTTCACTGCAGCCTTCGGGGCGGCTTTCTTCACTGCGGCCTTGGGTGCGGCCTTCTTCGCCGCAGGCTTGGCAGCGGCCTTGGTCGCGACCTTCTTGGCGGCCGGCTTGGCAGCGGCCTTGGTGGTTGCAGCCTTCTTGGCCGTCGGCTTTGCGGCGGCCTTCGGTGCAGCTTTGGCTGCGGGCTTCGGTGCAGCCTTCGTCGCAACTGGCCGCTTGATGGTGGTCTTGCGCTCGGTGACCTTTGCCGCGGGCTTCGACGCAACAGTCTTCTTGGCGGCGGGCTTCGCAACGGCAGTCTTCTTCGCCGCCGGTTTGGCGACGGCAGCCTTCTTGGCAGCCGGCTTCGCCGCTACGGCCTTCTTAGCCGCCGGCTTTGCTGCGGCCTTGGTCGCGGGCTTTGCTGCCGCCTTCACCGCGGGCTTCGCCGCGGCTTTGGTGGCAACTTTCTTTGCGGCCGGTTTGGCGGCCGGTTTCGCTGCCGCCTTGGGCGCTGCAGCCTTCTTCACTGCGGGCTTGGCTGCGGGTTTGGCCGCAACCTTCTTCGCGGCCGGCTTGGCGGCGGCCTTCGGAGCCGCTGCCTTCTTGGTCTTGTCACTGCTTTTTGCTGTTGCCATGTCACCCTCCATCGTAGCGTCGTGGGTCAGTCATTGCGCACGTCACCACGCGTGTGTGGCGCGCCGCAGCCGCACTGAGTGCGGCGTTTGGGAAAAACTGTGCAGCCGATCCGGAACGCGAGAGGACATCAGGCGACTTAATCCCAACTCAGCGCCCCTCCCGTCTGGTACTCGATCACCCGCGTCTCGAAGAAGTTGCGCTCCTTCTTCAAGTCGATCATTTCGCTCATCCACGGAAACGGGTTCTCCGCGCCGGGATAGATCGCATCGAGGCCGATCTGCTGGCAACGACGGTTGGCGATGAATCGCAGGTACTCCTTGAACATCGACGCGTTCAGGCCCAGCACACCGCGTGGCATGGTGTCCTCGGCATAGCGGTATTCGAGTTCGACGCCTCGCTGCATGAGCGTGCGGATCTCGTCGCGGAAGGCCGGCGTCCACAGATGAGGATTTTCGAGCTTGATGGTGTTGATAAGGTCGATGCCGAAATTGCAGTGCATCGACTCGTCACGAAGAATGTATTGGTACTGCTCCGCCGCACCGGTCATCTTGTTCTGTCGGCCCAGCGCGAGGATCTGCGCGAAGCCGACGTAGAAAAACAGCCCTTCCATGATGCAGGCGAACACGATCAGCGAACGCAGCAGTTGCTGATCGGCCTCGGGTGTACCGGTCTTGAATTCCGGATCGGTCAGCGTCTCGATGAAGGGGATCAGGAACTCGTCCTTCGCACGGATCGTCGGGATCTCGTGGTAGGCGTTGAAGATCTCGCCTTCGTCGAGCCCAAGTGACTCGACGATGTACTGGTAGGCGTGCGTATGGATCGCCTCTTCAAAGGCCTGACGTAGCAGGAACTGCCGGCACTCGGGCGCAGTGATATGACGATACGTGCCGAGCACGATGTTGTTCGCGGCGAGCGAATCAGCGGTGACGAAGAAACCGAGGTTGCGCTTGACGATGCGACGTTCGTCTTCGGTGAGGCCGTTCGGGTCCTTCCACAGCGCGATGTCGCGCGCCATGTTCACCTCTTGCGGCATCCAGTGGTTCGCACAGGTGGCGAGATACTTCTCCCAGGCCCACTTGTACTTGAACGGAACAAGCTGATTGACGTCCGTCGCACCGTTGATGACACGCTTGTCGGCGACGTTGATCCGACGCGCGTCATCGCGCCCTGCCACAGAAGACGATGCCTCTGCCTCAGCCACGCGGGGCTGTGTGCGGTTTGCAGAAGCGAGGTCGTCGTCAAAATTCAGCATGCCAATATCCTTTAGTTCAAATTTTTGATTCGAGCAACAAAATTCTGCAAGCAGATGATTCGCGGAGAAGCCCGGCTGGCGCGGCTTTCCGCGAAGTTGTGCGTCACCCGAAACGCGTCGCCACGCGGAAACCCGCATGAATGCTTGATCTCCGAGCGACGCGCTGAAAGCCTTGCTGCGCGCGGCTCTCCGCGAGGCCTTGTTGCAAAGAGCAAACACACTGCGCAGCAATCACACGCACAACACGACGAAGCAGAGACCAAGCGCACGTGCAAATCTGGTGCGATGACCAACGTGAATTACGAAGGTCCAGCGACGTGCCACGCAACACACGAGCACTCGACTCATGCGTCACGCGGCCGCGCTCAGTCAGTACGCGTCGACCTCACTGACAGGCTTCGCAATCGGGGTTGTCGATGCTGCAGAACTTCGCAGGTTCCGACACCGCTTCCGCAGCCGCCGCACTCACACCACCACCGACCGGCACCGCGTTCAACTCGCCTCCGCGGCCAGTCGACTTCTCAGCCGAGGTCGCGCCGAGCGCGCGCAGGTAGTAGGTGGTCTTAAGGCCGCGCAGCCATGCAAGCTTGTAGGTCTCGTCGAGCTTGCGGCCCGAAGCGCCGGCCATGTAGATGTTCAATGACTGCGCCTGGTCGATCCACTTGGCTCGACGTGCGGCGCACTCGACGATCCACTTCGGCTCGACCTCGAACGCAGTGGCGTAGAGGCAGCGCAGCTCGTCGGGGATGCGGTCGATCTTTGCGAGCGAGCCGTCGAAGTACTTGAGGTCGGCGACCATCACTTCGTCCCACAGGCCGAGCTTCTTCAAGTCACGTACCAGCGACTCGTTCGCGATCGTGAACTCGCCCGAGAGGTTCGACTTCACGTACAGGTTCTGATACGTCGGCTCGATGCAGGCGTCGACGCCGATGATGTTGGAGATCGTCGCCGTCGGCGCGATCGCCACGCAGTTGGAATTACGCATGCCGACCTCGCCGATGCGGCGGCGAAGCGCGTCCCAGTCCAGCGTGCTCGTCGTGTCGACTTCGAGGTAGCCGCCGCGCTCTTCCGCCAGCAACTTGAGGCTGTCGAGCGGCAGGATGCCGCGGTCCCACAGCGAGCCCTTGAAGCTCGAATAGCGGCCGCGTTCCTCGGCCAGGTCGGTCGAGGCCCAGTAGGCGTAGTAGCACACTGCCTCCATCGAACGGTCGGCGAACGCGATCGCGTCCTCCGACGCATACGGGATGCGCTTGGCGTGCAGACAGTCCTGGAAGCCCATGATGCCGAGGCCGACCGGACGATGCTTGAGGTTCGAGTTACGCGCCTTGCCGACGGCGTAGTAGTTGATGTCGACCACGTTGTCGAGCATGCGCATCGCGGTGCGGATGGTGCGGCGCAGCTTGTCGTGATCGAGCTCGCCGTCCTTACCCAGATGCGCGAGCAGATTCACCGAACCAAGGTTGCAGACCGCGATCTCGGTGTCCGAGGTATTCAGCGTGATCTCGGTGCAGAGGTTGCTCGAATGCACCACGCCCACATGCTGCTGCGGCGAGCGGATGTTGCACGGATCCTTGAAGGTGATCCAAGGATGGCCGGTCTCGAACAGCATCGTCAGCATCTTGCGCCACAGCTGCAGCGCGGGCATGCGGCGGAACAGCTTGATATCGCCACGGTCGGCGCGGCGCTCGTACTCGACGTAGGCCTCCTCGAAGGCGCGGCCGAATTTGTCGTGCAGGTCGGGCACGTCGGAGGGCGAGAACAGCGTCCACTCGGCGCCTTCCATCACCCGCTTCATGAACAGGTCGGGAATCCAGTTCGCGGTGTTCATGTCGTGCGTACGACGGCGGTCGTCGCCGGTGTTCTTGCGCAGTTCGAGGAACTCCTCGATATCGAGGTGCCATGTCTCCAGGTACGCGCAGACCGCGCCCTTGCGCTTTCCACCCTGGTTCACCGCCACCGCGGTGTCGTTCACCACCTTGAGGAAGGGAATCACGCCCTGGCTCTTGCCGTTGGTGCCCTTGATGCGGGCACCGAGCGCGCGAACCGGCGTCCAGTCGTTGCCAAGGCCGCCTGCGAACTTCTGCAGTAGCGCGTTTTCCTTGATCGCCTGGTAGATGTCGTCGAGGCTATCGTCGACGGTCGTCAGGTAGCAGGACGAGAGCTGCGAGTGCAGCGTGCCGGCGTTGAACAGCGTCGGCGTCGAGCTCATGAAGTCGAACTGCGACAGCACGTTGTAGAACTCGATCGCACGCGCCTCGCGGTCGATCTCGCCGAGCGCGAGGCCCATTGCGACGCGCATGAAGAAGACCTGCGGCAGTTCGATGCGGCGATCTTCGATGTGCAGGAAGTAGCGGTCGTACAGCGTCTGCAGGCCGAGGTAGCCGAACTTCAGGTCACGGTCGGCAACGATGGCGGCGCCGAGTCGCGCAAGGTCGAACTGCGCCAGCTTCGGGTCAAGCAGTTCAGCCTCGATGCCGAGCTTCACATAACGCGGGAAGTACTCGGCGTAGCGCGTGACCATCTCGGCATGAGAGACCTCTTCGCCGAGGACTTCATCGCGAATCACATGCAACTGCAGCCGCGCAGTGACATGGTCGTAGGCCGGCTCTTTCTCGATCAGGGTACGCGCAGAGAGGATCAGCGCCTTGCGCACTTCGTCGAGCGGCACGCCGTCGTAGAGGTTGCGCAGCGCCCCGTCGAGAATGGCGTCGGCCTGCACCTGCTCGCCAAGGCCGGCACAAGCAGCCGACACCAGATCGGCCAGCGCGGAACGATCAAGCGGGCGGCGCTCGCCACGGTGCGTAACGTGCAGTGCTGCGGACTGAGGCGCCGCCTTGGCCTTCTGCGCGCGCTCAGCGGCGCGCTTCTCGCGATACAGTACATAAGCGCGTGCAACGTCGTGCTCACCAGAGCGCATCAACGCCAGCTCAACCTGATCCTGGATGTCTTCGATGTGGAAGGTGCCGCCATTCGGTTGACGACGAACCAGGGCACGCACGACCTGTTCGGTGAGGCTGCCAACGACTTCGCGTACGCGGGCCGAGACCGCACCGTGCGACCCTTCGACCGCGAGGAAGGCCTTGGTGACTGCCACTGCGATCTTCGACGGCTCGAAGCCGACCACCGCGCCATTGCGTCGAATGACCTTGTAGTCGGCATAGCGCTCCGCCTCGCTGGCGGCATCGGGCGGCAGCGCGGACAGTGCCGGGCTGACAGCCGCTTCGTTGGCGATAACCTGCATCGATCTCTCCTGTTTTGGGGTTGCTCGGAAAACTGCTCCGGCAGCACACTCGTTTACTAACCTACTAGATCTAGTATGGTTGCGAATCAATTTCACTAATTCTAGTTATCAAACCCCAGTTCACGCAAGAAACAGAATTGCGGCAATGCGACAAGAACACCCCGGAATTGGGGCCAGAGCCCAGGCGCCATGCGGCGTGTGTAGCCCTCGCAAGCAGCGATCACAATGGGAGAGTCGCGCGAATCAGCGCAGTAGCGTGGTCAGCAGGGGCCAGTCAAAAAACGGCCCCGGATCGGTTTTGCGACCGGGCGCGATGTCGCGGTGGCCGGCGATATCGGTAATCGGGTGGCGCCGCACAATCGCTCGAACCAGTGCGGCCAGGGCAGGATACTGCGCTGCATCGAAGGGCTGGGTGTCGCTGCCTTCGAGCTCGATGCCGACCGAGAAATCGTTGCAGCGCTCGCGGCCATTCCAGTTGGAGACACCGGCATGCCAGGCCCGCTCGGTGGTCGGCACGAATTGCTCGATACTGCCGTCGCGCCGGATCAGGAAGTGCGACGAGACGCGCAGGTGGTGAATGCCTTCATAGTACGGATGCGCCTGAGGGTCGAGGCAGTTGGTGAACAGTTGCGCTACCCCCGGCCCGCCAAAGCACTCCGGGGGCAGACTGATCGCATGGATCACGATCAGGTCGATGGCGCAGCCCTCTGGGCGGGCATCGAAATTGGGCGACGCGACAAAGTCTGCGCCGGGCAAGCGACCGGCGTCGTCAATCGACGCCAGCCCCGGCGCCGGCGTTGGCGAGAAATCAATCGGCGCGCCGCGCAGCTTCAGGGCCACCGTCACCTACTCCTTCATCCCGAGCCGCTCCATGCGGTAGCGCAGCGAGCGGAAGGTCACCCCGAGCAGGCGCGCCGCGGCAGTACGGTTGCCATCGGTCTTGGCGATCGCCTCGTTGATGGCCTGGCGCTCGACGCGGTCGAGATAGTCCTGCAAAGACTCGCGCTCAAGCGCGACCCCACCGCCAGGAACACCATTCAGCCCCCCCTCCTCGTCGCGCGGCTCAAGATGAAGATCCTCAACAGTGATGCACTGACCGCTGTGCAACGCCAGCGCGCGCTCGAGGATGTTCTCCAGCTCCCGCACGTTGCCCGGGAAAGCGTAAGCGAGCAGCGCCGCCGTGGCCGCATCATCGACACGCGGCACCGGCAGCCCGGCTTCCTGGGCGAGCCTGCCGAGCAATGCCTCAACCAGTGCCGGGATGTCTTCACGACGCTCGCGCAAGGCCGGCATGCGCAGTTCGATGACGTTGAGGCGATAGAACAGATCCTGGCGAAAGTGGCCTTGGTCCACCAGATCCTTCAAGTTGCGATGCGTCGCACTGATGATGCGCAGGTCTACCGGCTGTTCAGCGGTGTCGCCGACCCTGCGCACCCGCTTCTCCTGAATCGCCCGCAGCAACTTCACTTGCATTGGCAACGGCAGGTCGCCCACTTCGTCGAGAAACAGCGTGCCGCCATTGGCTGCCTGGAAGAAACCGTCGCGGTCAGCATCGGCACCCGTGAATGCGCCTTTGCGGTAACCAAAAAACTCGCTTTCCATCAGGTTTTCTGGGATCGCACCGCAGTTGACCGCCACAAAGGGCTTCGCCGCACGCGGGCCGTATTCGTGGATCAGACGCGCGGCGCGCTCCTTGCCGCTACCCGATTCGCCGCTGATGTAGACCGGCGCCTGACTGCGCGCCAGGCGTTCGATCATGCTGCGAACCTGCAGCATGGTCGGCGATTCGCCCGTCAGCGAACTCGCGCCGACAGGGCGGGACTCGCTGGTGCGCTTGGGCAAATCGAACACCGACTTGACCAGCGCGCGCAGTTGCTCGAGCGAGACGGGCTTGGAGAGGTAGTCAAAGGCGCCCACCTTCAAAGCCGTGACCGCGTTTTCCATGCTGCCGTAGGCGGTGATCACCGCAACCGGCAGTTCAGGGTGGTGTTGTGCGATCTCACGTACCAACGTCAGACCATCGCCATCCGGCAAACGCATGTCGGTCAGGCACAGCTTGTAGCGGTGCTCTGCAAGCAGGGCGCGCGCCTCGGCCAGCGTACCCGCCGCGTCGGCGCCGAGCCCCATGCGCAAAAGCGTCAGTTCCAGCAACTCGCGGATGTCAGCCTCGTCGTCGACGATCAGCACGGCCGCATCGATATGGCTGCGTCGCTCACTTGCACTGCTCATGCAC
>CAMFLH010000061.1 GCA_945957295.1 uncultured Uliginosibacterium sp. | reverse complement strand
AGATAGGCTCCGGTCTCGTGGGCTCGGAGATGTGTATAAGAGACAGGCACACAGCCATGGCAGGCTGTTCCGGCGTAGCGGGTAGCACCACCGTCGGTGCCCGCGTGATGGTGGGTGGGCAAGCGGGTATTAACGGACATATCGAAGTCGCCAGCGATACGGTTGTGTCATCGCGTACGCTGATCAGCAAATCAGTCAAGCAAGCAGGTATTTACACCTCCGCCATGCCGGCGATGCCGCATGACGAATGGATGAAAAGTGCAGCCCATTTCAGACACCTTGATGCGTTGGTGACGAGGCTGCGCGAACTAGAAAAACGCATCGCAGATCTGGAGAGGAAGCCTTGAGCATCATGGAAATCGGCGAGGTCATGGAGTACCTCCCGCATCGTTACCCGTTCCTGTTGATCGACCGCGTGACCGAAATGACGGCGGGCGAGTCGATCAAGGCTATCAAGAACGTGACGATCAACGAACCGTTCTTCACCGGGCACTTTCCGCATTTTCCGGTAATGCCTGGCGTATTGGTGATTGAGGCCATGGCACAGGCGGCCGCGATTCTGTCGTACAAGTCGCGCGACATGAAGCCGGATTGCAATACGGTGGCTTATTTCGCCGGCATCGATAATGTGCGCTTCAAGCGCCCGGTCGTGCCGGGTGATCAGCTGGTGTTCGATGTTCACCTGGTCAAGAACAAGGGTGATCTCTGGAAGTACCGTGGGGTTGCAACGGTCGACGGTCAGCCGGCCGCCGAGGCTGATCTGATGTGCTTCTTCAAGAGGCTGAAATGATTCATCCGACTGCAATCGTTCATCCGGGCGCTTGCATCGCTGAAGGGGTCGAGATCGGCCCCTTTTCCGTTATTGGCGAGCATGTCGAGATCGGGGCGGGCACCCGCATTGCGTCACATGTGGTCATCACAGGGCATACGCGCATTGGCCGCGACAACCGGATCTTCCAGTTCTGCTCTCTGGGGGAAATCCCTCAAGACAAAAAGTACGGCGGTGAGCCGACGCGACTTGAAATCGGTGACCGGAACACAATTCGCGAGTATTGCAATTTCAATACCGGTACCGTTCAGGATGCGGGCGTTACCCGGATTGGGGACGACAACTGGGTGATGGCATCGGTCCACATCGGGCATGACTGCCAGGTCGGCAACAAGACCATCATGGCCAACAACGTGACGCTGGCGGGACACGTGACAGTTGGCGATTGGGTCATCCTCGGCGGTATGACGGCGGTGCACCAGTTCGCCCGTATTGGCGCGCACAGCATGTGTGGCGGCGGCACGATCCTTTTGCAGGATTTGCCCCCTTACGTGATGGTGTCGGGCAACCCGGCCGCGACGCATGGCACCAATAGCGAAGGGCTTCGCCGTCGCGGTTATTCAGCAGAAGCGATTACCGCGATCAAGCGCGCCTACAAGACGATCTATCGTTCGGGCCTGACACTCGACGAGGCTCGACAACAGTTGGCCGACGCGGCTGCTGCCACGCCCGAGCTTCAGCCGCTGCTTGATTTCATCTCGGTTGCCGGGCGCGGCATCGTTCGTTAATGACGACGTGTATTGCGATGGTTGCCGGCGAGGCGTCCGGCGACCAGCTTGGCAGCCGCCTGATCGCGGCGATCCGACGCCATATTCCGGACGCCCGCTTTGTCGGCATCGGTGGGCCGGGCATGCAACGCGAAGGCATGGAATCGTGGTTCCCGGCGGAGCGCCTTGCGGTTAACGGAATCGGCGATGCGCTGCGTCGCGTACCGGAGCTGCTCGGGATTCGGCGCGATCTTCTTGCTCGCATCAAGGCAGAGCAGCCGGCAATTTTCATCGGGATCGACGCGCCGGATTTCAATCTTGGGGTGGAACGACGCGTCAAGGCGATGCGCATTCCCACAGTTCATTACGTTAGCCCGTCAGTGTGGGCGTGGCGCGGTGGGCGCGTGAAGAAGATCCGCAAATCCGCCGACCATATCCTCTGCCTGTTTCCATTCGAGCCTGAGCTCTATCAGCGCGCAGGCGTGGCGGCGACATTTGTCGGGCATCCGCTGGCAGACGAGTTTCCGCTTGATCCGGATCGCGCTGGCGTGCGGGAGCGTCTTTGCCTCCCGCGTGACGCCAAAATTGTTGCGGTGATGCCGGGTAGCCGGAATGGTGAAGTGAGCCGCCTTGCGGCGGATTTTGTCGGCGCGGCCGTCAAGATCCACGAGACGCGTCCGGATGTGCGATTTCTCGTTCCCCTAGTAACCCGCGATACGCGCACGATGTTCGAGCGTGCGATGCACGAGGCTTCGCTTGCTCCCGACTTCCCCATGACGCTGATGTTCGGGCATAGCCACGATGCGATGATCGCAGCAGATGTCGTTTTGCTTGCGAGCGGCACTGCCACCTTGGAAGCTGCCTTCCTCAAGCGGCCGATGGTGATCGCTTACAAGATGGCAGGCTGGACCTTCAGCATCGTGAAACGGATGATGTACTTGCCGTACGTCGGCTTGCCGAACATCCTGTGTCGCGAGTTTGTGGTGCCGGAACACCTGCAGGAGAACTGCGAGCCTAAGAAGCTTGCCGATGCAGTGCTCAAGTGGTTGGACGACGCCGACGGCGTAGCGGCGCTGCAGAAGCGCTTTCTGGATCTCCATGTAAGCCTGCGGCAGGATAACGCCTGCCGCGCAGCGGACGCAATTCTCGGATTGATTGGGCGCGCATGACAGGGTTGCCGCTGCGACCGGATGGACACGTTGCCGGCGTCGACGAGGCGGGTCGTGGCCCCCTCTGTGGCGCCGTCGTGGCCGCTGCGGTGATCCTGGACCCTGCACGCCCGATTTCCGGGCTCAACGACTCCAAGAAGCTCAGCGCGAAGAAACGTGAGTTGCTTGCCGCGGCGATTCGCGACCAGGCGCTTGCCTGGTGTGTTGCCGAGGCATCGCCGGCGGAGATCGACCGCTTGAACATTCTCGGCGCGACGATGCTGGCGATGCAGCGGGCAGTTGCGGGGCTGCTAGTCCAGCCGGATGAGGTGTGGGTGGACGGCAACCGTTGCCCGCAGCTGAATTGTGTGGCGCGTGCGATTGTCTCGGGCGACGCCTTGGTTGAAGAAATCTCCGCTGCATCGATCCTCGCGAAGACGGTGAGGGACGCTCAAATGCAGGCGCTTGATGTGCAATATCCGGCGTTGGGCCTCGCCAAGCACAAGGGCTACCCGACTGCCGAGCATGTCGCTGCCCTGCGCAAATTCGGGGTGCCGGATTTCTATCGACGCAGCTACGCGCCCGTACGCGAAATTCTCGCGCAAGGCGAGCTGTTTTAACGTCCCACTTTTGAGCTCTTGATGCGACCGGGCCCGACGTGATGCCAACGCTCAACTCGATCACTTCTCGCGAGAATCCTGTCGTCAAGCGCCTCAGGCGATTGGCGGAATCCTCTCGCGCGCGACGCGTCGAGCAGCTCGCGCTGATCGACGGCGCGCACCTGATTGCGGCTGCTCAGGATGCCGAGTGGCAGTTTGGCGATATCGTTGTTGCCGAGTCGGCGCGTCATGCGGACGAGACGGTGCGGCTGTTGCTGCGAGCCCGCGGCGTTCGGTGCTATGTGCTTCCCGATGCCCTGTTTCGGCAGATCAGCCCGGTCGAAACGCCCTCCGGCTTGCTGGCGACCGTTCGCTGGAGCGAGCCTGACACGCCGCCTGTGGCTGAGGCGGATTGGCTGGTGCTTGACGGGGTGCAGGACGCTGGCAACGTTGGAACAATGATGCGCACCGCCGCCGCGGCCGGCGTTCGAGAGGTCATTCTTGGCCCCGGTTGCGCCCAAGCGTGGGGGCCGAAAGTCCTCCGGGCTGCGATGGGGGCGCACTTCGTAGTGCGTGTGCATCTGTCCGGTGATCTGCCGCCCCTGCTAGCGAGCTATTCAGGCTGTGTCGCAGCAACGCGGCTGGACGGCGCAGAGTCATTGTTCGAGACGGACCTGCGTGGCCCCGTCGCATGGCTCTTCGGCGCAGAGGGGCAGGGCCTTTCCTCCGCCGTCGCGGCGGCCGCGAAGCGCGGCATCCTGATTCCGATGGCTCCCAGCATCGAGTCACTCAATGTGGCGGCAGCGGCGGCGGTTTGCCTCTTCGAACAACGCCGCCAGCGGCTAGCGACTCAGTAGCCGTTCTTGTCGATGCGGATGTCCTGGATGATCTTTGCGGAGATCTCCTCGATCGAACGGGCGGTCGAATCAATAAAGGGAATCTGTTCCCTGCGCATCAGCCGCATCGCGGCCTCGATCTCGAACTTGCAGTTGTCGGCCGACGCGTAAACGCTGTTCGGCCGTCGCTCCTGGCGGATCTGCGATAGCCGCTCCGGCGTGATGGTGAGGCCGAACAGTTTGGTGCGATGTTTCGATAGTTCCTGCGGCAGACGATTGCGCTCGAAGTCCTCTGGAATCAGCGGATAGTTGGCAGCCTTTACACCGAACTGCATCGCGAGATAGAGGCTGGTCGGCGTCTTGCCCGAGCGCGACACACCAACCAGGATCACATCGGCGTCCTCCAGATTTTCGTGCGATACCCCGTCGTCGTGCGAAAGCGTGAAGTTGATCGCGTCGATCCGTTGCGTGTAACTGCGCGAGTCGGCGCCGCCATGGAAGCGCCCGACCGTGTGCGCTGACTTCACCCCAAGTTCCATTTCTAGCGGTTCGATAAAGGTCAGGAAGAGGTCGACGAATTGCGCGTCGGCGCGGCGCAAGGTGTCTGCCGTCACCTGGTTGACCAGCGTTGAGAACACGATCGGCTTCACACAGTCTCGCCGCGCTGCATCATTGATCCGGAAGGCCGCATCCTTGGCCTTGTCGTCGGAATCGATGAAGGGCATGCGCACATGGCGAAACCGGATGTCGGGGAATTGCGAGAGCAGGCTGTGCCCAAGCGTTTCCGACGTGATCCCGGTGCCATCCGAGATGAAGAATACGGTGCGGGTAGGGCGTTGTTGAATGGACACGGCTCGCTCCGAGATCAGGGAAAACGTCGATGCGGTGCAGCAAGGTTGCTGTCTAGAATGGGATTTTCCCTGCAACACCCAAAACTGACAACGAAAGGGCTGCGCAATGACCCGCAATGTCATACCGTTCGAAGCGCTGCGTATGACGGACGTCCACGAGGTTGGGGGCAAGAATGCCTCGTTGGGCGAGATGATCAGCCAGCTTGCTGCATCGCATGTTCGTGTTCCGGGCGGTTTCGCCACCACGGCAGCGGCGTACCGCGAGTTTCTCGCACACAACGGCCTCGCGGCGCGTATCAACGCGCTGCTCGACGGCCTTGACGTCGACGACGTCGATGCTCTGGTCCGCGCGGGGGCGCAGATCCGGGGCTGGATCGTCGAGACACCGTTCCCGGCCAATTTGGAAGCCGAGATCAAGACGCACTACGAACGCCTCGCGAGTGAAGGGGAGGGGTCGTTCGCAGTGCGCTCTTCGGCAACGGCGGAGGATTTGCCCGATGCGTCTTTCGCGGGGCAACAGGAATCCTTCCTGAACGTTCATGGCTACGAGAACATTCTCCATGCGATCAAGGAAGTGTTCGCGTCGCTGTACAACGATCGCGCGATCGCCTATCGCGTCCACAAAGGTTTCGTGCACGCAGATGTCGCACTCTCGGCCGGTGTGCAGCGCATGGTGCGCTCCGATCTCGGCGCTTCGGGCGTGATGTTCACACTGGATACCGAATCGGGTTTCAAGGATGCGGTATTCATCACCGCGGCTTACGGCCTGGGAGAGACCGTTGTGCAGGGCGCGGTCAATCCCGACGAGTTCTATGTTCATAAGCCGATGCTTGAAGCCGGCAAGCCTGCAATCGTGCGGCGGAACTTGGGCTCCAAGCTGATCAAGATGGTGTTCACCGATTCGCGCGCCGCTGGCCGCTCGACGCGTACCGAAGATGTGGCAGAGCAGGATCGCAACCGCTTTTCGATCAGCGATGCGGATGTGCTGGAGCTCGCACGCTACGCCGCGATCATCGAGAAGCACTACGAGCGCCCGATGGATATTGAGTGGGGCAAGGACGGCGCCGACGGCAAGCTCTACATCCTTCAGGCGCGTCCCGAGACGGTGAAATCGCAGACCTCTGGTCACGTGATGGAGAAGTACCGCATCAAGCAGCACGGCAAGGTTGTGTGCACCGGGCGCGCGATCGGGCAGAAGATCGGTGCGGGTGTTGTGCGCATCGTCTCCGACGCGTCGCAGATGAACCGTGTGCAGGCGGGTGACATCCTGGTGACCGACATGACTGACCCCAACTGGGAACCGGTCATGAAGCGCGCCTCGGCAATCGTGACTAATCGGGGCGGGCGCACCTGTCACGCCGCGATCATCGCGCGGGAACTGGGTATTCCGGCGATTGTTGGTTGTGGCGATGCGACCGAGGTCCTCACCGAAGGTGAGTCCGCGACGGTGTCGTGTGCTGAGGGCGATACCGGCTACGTGTATCGCGGGCGGCTGGAGTTCGAAGTCGTTACACGGGATACCGGGCATCTGCCCGAGATCCCGGTCAAAATCATGATGAACGTGGGCAACCCCGAACTCGCGTTCGAGTTTGCGCAAATTCCCAACGCTGGCGTGGGCCTGGCGCGGCTTGAGTTCGTCATCAACAACATGATCGGCATCCATCCGAAGGCCGTACTGGATGTCGCTCAGGTGCCAGCCAATCTGCGCGATGAGATTCATCGGCGAGCCCGAGGTTATGCAACACCGCGCCAGTTCTTCATCGAGAAGTTGGTAGAGGGCGTAGCGACGATCGCCGCGGCGTTCTGGCCGAAACCGGTGATCGTGCGGCTGTCCGATTTCAAGTCGAACGAGTATCGCAAACTGCTGGGTGGCGACATCTACGAGCCGGAAGAGGAAAACCCGATGCTCGGTTTCCGTGGCGCGTCGCGCTACATCGCGAATTCGTTTCGCGAGTGCTTCGAGCTTGAATGCATCGCGATGCGCCGGGTTCGCGACGAACTGGGGCTGACCAATGTGCAGTTGATGGTGCCTTTCGTCCGTACGGTTGCCGAGGCAAAAGGCGTGGTCGATCTGCTGGCCGAAAATGGACTGCGTCGCGGCGAGAATGACCTCGAGCTCGTGATGATGTGCGAAATCCCCTCGAATGCCTTGCTTGCCGAGGGTTTCCTCGCGCATTTCGACGGTTTCTCGATCGGCTCGAACGATCTGACTCAGCTCACGCTCGGCCTGGATCGCGATTCAGGGCTCGTGGCACACGCCTTCGACGAACGTGACGCGGCCGTCAAAGCGCTGCTCAAGATGGCCATCAATACGGCCAATCGACTCGGCAAATATGTCGGCATTTGTGGCCAGGGACCATCGGATCATGCGGATTTCGCCGAGTGGCTCATGGATGAGGGCATCCAGTCCATCTCGCTGAACCCCGATACGGTGCTGGACACCTGGTTGCAGCTCGCCGAGCACCGCAAGCACTGACCGACGTAACGGCAAAAAAACGGCGGGGGAACCCGCCGTTTTTTCTATGCGCGCTTATCGCGAACAAGGCGTTGTTTCTCGCGCTCCCAGTCGCGTTCCTTTTCGGACTCGCGCTTGTCGAACATCTTCTTGCCTTTGCCAAGACCGATCGCCATCTTGATGCGGCCCTTCGTGAAGTGCAGATCCAGCGGCACGAGGGCATAGCCGGCTCGTTCGGTCTTGCCGATCAGGCGCGAAATCTCGGCTTCGTGCAGCAGCAGTTTTCGTGTGCGTACCGGGTCCGGCTTGATATGCGTCGACGCAGACTGCAACGGGCTGATATGCATGCCGATCACGAAGATCTCTGCATCCCGGACGATCACGTACGCTTCCTTGATCTGCACGCGCCCAGCACGAATCGCCTTCACTTCCCAGCCTTCAAGCGCCATGCCGGCCTCGAAGCGTTCTTCGATGAAGTAGTCGTGTGTGGCCTTGCGGTTATCGATGATGCTCATTTGCGCGCCGGATGCCTGTTACGGTGTGACCCGTTAAAATGGCAGATTCTACCAACACGGCAATCGCGTCGCCCTGCTCATGGCGGAAGTCCGCAAACTTGTTCTGATCGAATTCACCCCGTCGCAGATGTTCGATCTGGTTGATGGCGTCGAAGCCTACCCGCAGTTTCTCCCGTGGTGCAGCGGCGCGGAGGTGTTGGGGCGTACCGAGCAGCAGACGTCCGCGCGCTTGCATGTGAACTACCACGGCATCAAGACGGATTTCGCAACCGAAAACGCCAAGGACTTTCCGCGCAGGATGGATATCCGCCTCGTCGAGGGGCCGTTTCATCACCTGGAAGGCGACTGGGTCTTTACTCCGCTGGGTGACACGGCCTGCAAGGTCGAATTCCGCCTGATCTATGAGTTCTCAAACAAGCTGATCGAGAAGGCGGTGGGGCCGGTTTTTCATCACATTGCGAATACCTTTGTCGATGCATTCGTCAAACGCGCCGAGCAGGTGCTGAACAAGGATGGCCGTGACTGATTCGATTCATGTTGAGGTGCTCTACGCGCATACGCACAAGGCGGACCTCGTGCGCGTCAATCTGCCGCAGGGAAGCACCCTGCAACAGGCGCTGGAGGCCTCGGGGCTGCTGCAAAAGCATCCCGAAATCGACCTCTCTACGAATAAGGTCGGTGTGTTCGGCAAGTTGTGCAAAGCGGATGCGGTGCTACGCGATCGGGACCGCGTCGAAGTCTACCGGCCACTGATCGCTGACCCGAAGGAGGTCCGCCGGAAGCGGGCAGAAGACGGCAAGGCGATGAAGAAGGGCGGCGGCGACGCCTGAATGTAAAACGGAGCCTGACGGCCCCGTTTCAGTGGTGTTGAGAAGGTATCAACGGCACTCTTTGTCGAGCCGCGTTCTCATCGTCGAGAGTTCAGCCGCGATCTGGTCGTCGCTTAGGAACACGCGTTCGCCGCCTTCCTGCGTCGCGATGCGGCCGCCTTGCTCGAAGAGCGCAATCCGGTTGCGCAGGTTGTTGCACGCTTCGTCCTTGCCCGCTTTGCGCGCAGCCTGATCGGCGTTCTTCTTGCTCGCATCGTTTTGTTTCGCCTGGCGTTCCTTGAATTCGCGATCGGCCTTCGACAGGTCGGCTGAGGGTGTGCCAGCGGTTGCCGGCGCTTCGGACCGGATCACCTTGGCGTCAGCGTCTGACGGTGGTTTGTCCGAGTAATGCACCTGACCGTTCTTGTCTTTCCATGTGTAAACCTCGCTCGCAGACGCATTGCCTTGAGCGATGAGGGCCACGAACAGCGCGATAGTCAGGTGCTTCATGCAAGAGCTCCGGGAAACCGTTGATTTGCCGGGGAATACGGCATCCCGGTATAATACGTATTTGCCCGAAAGGATGACAGCCATGCGACTCGTCAGGAAAGCGCTGACGTTCGACGACGTCCTTCTCGTCCCCGCACACTCCACGGTTCTTCCCCGCGACGTCAGCCTTGCCACGCAACTGACCCGCAGCATCCGACTGAACATCCCGCTCGTGTCCGCCGCCATGGACACGGTTACGGAAGCACGCCTCGCGATTGCCCTCGCACAGGAAGGCGGCATCGGGATTGTTCACAAGAACCTGAGCCCGCGCGATCAGGCCCGAGAAGTTGCCAAGGTCAAGCGTTTTGAGTCAGGCGTGCTCAAAGACCCAATTACCGTGCCGCCGACAATGAGCGTGCGCGAAGTGATTGCCGTTACGCGTCAACACCGTATCTCAGGTCTGCCGGTAGTTGAAGGCAAGCGGGTCGTCGGTATCGTGACGAACCGTGACCTGCGCTTTGAAACTCAGTATGACCAGCCTGTCTCCGCGATCATGACGCCGCGCGAGCGCCTGGTTTCGGTCAAGGAAGGCGCTTCGGTTGAAGAGGCGAAGGCCCTCATGCACAAGCATCGCCTTGAGCGCGTGTTGGTGCTGAATGACGCCGGCGATCTGTGCGGTTTGATGACGGTAAAGGACATCCTGAAGTCCACCGAGCATCCGCTGGCTGCCAAGGATAACTTTGGCCGCCTGCTGGTCGGTGCGGCCATCGGCGTCGGTGCCGGTACTGAAGAGCGCGCGGAGTTGCTGGTGGAAGCGGGCGTCGATGTCGTCATCGTCGACACTGCGCATGGCCACTCCCAGGGCGTTCTGGAGCGCGTCAACTGGGTCAAGAAGAATTTCCCTAACGTGCAGGTTATTGGCGGCAACATTGCCACCGGCGATGCAGCGCGTGCGCTGGTCGACAACGGAGCCGATGGTGTGAAGGTCGGTATCGGCCCGGGCTCGATCTGCACGACGCGTATCGTTGCAGGCGTTGGTGTTCCGCAGATTACCGCTGTTGATAACGTCTCCAGTGCGCTGGCCGGTACGGGTGTGCCGTTGATCGCCGATGGTGGCATCCGCTTCTCCGGCGATATCTCCAAAGCGATTGCAGCCGGCGCATCCTGTGTGATGTTGGGCGGTCTGTTTGCCGGTACCGAAGAAGCGCCCGGCGAGACGGTCCTGTATCAGGGGCGTTCGTACAAGAGCTATCGCGGCATGGGCTCGCTCGGCGCGATGCAGCAAGGCTCCAGCGACCGCTACTTCCAGGACAACGAAGGCAACGCCGACAAACTCGTGCCGGAAGGTATCGAGGGGCGTGTTCCGTACAAGGGTGCGGTGACCGCGGTAATCCACCAGTTGATGGGCGGTTTGCGTTCGTCGATGGGCTATGTGGGCTGCGCCTCCATTGCGGACATGCATCAGCGCGCAGAGTTTGTCGAGATCACCTCGGCTGGTATGCGCGAATCGCATGTGCATGATGTGCAGATCACGAAGGAAGCGCCGAACTATCACATCGACTGAGTCCGGTCGATGAAGCGTACGCACGAGGGGTAAGGCGAAAGCCTTGCCCCTTGCGCATTCAAGTGCAGTACCCAACTCCGAAGCCCGCCATGCACGACAAGATCCTGATTCTCGATTTCGGCTCCCAGGTCACCCAACTCATCGCACGTCGCGTGCGTGAGGCAAATGTTTATTGCGAAATCCACCCTTGCGACGTCTCCGATGACTTCGTGCGTGGCTTCGGCGCCAAGGGCGTGATTCTGTCCGGCAGCCATATGTCGGCTTACGAAGAAGCCAACGACAAGGCGCCTGCGGCGGTGTTCGAGCTTGGCGTGCCGGTGTTTGGCATTTGCTACGGTATGCAGACCATGGCGCAGCAGCTCGGCGGCAAGGTGGAACCGGGGACGGTGCGCGAGTTCGGTTATGCAGAGGTTCGCGCACACGGCCATACCAAGCTGCTCGACGGTATCGAGGACTTCCGTACCGTTGAAGGCCACGGCATGCTCAAAGTGTGGATGAGCCATGGCGACAAGGTCACCGAGTTGCCGCCGGGCTTCAAGTTGATGGCGTCCACGCCGTCCTGCCCAGTGGCTGCGATGGCGGACGAAGATCGTCGCTTCTACGCAGTGCAGTTCCATCCAGAGGTCACGCACACGCTGCAAGGTGCCGAGATCATCAACCGTTTCGTGCGCGAAATCTGTGGCGCGAAAGCGGACTGGATCATGAGCGACTACATCGCCGAAGCGGTGGAGAAGATCCGCGCGCAGGTCGGCGATGAAGAAGTGATCCTGGGGCTCTCGGGCGGCGTGGATTCATCGGTGGCTGCAGCACTGCTGCACCGCGCGATCGGCGACCAGCTGACCTGTGTGTTCGTTGATCACGGCTTGCTGCGACTCAATGAAGCCGAGATGGTGATGGACATGTTCGCGCGCAACATGGGCGTGAAGGTGATCCATGTCGATGCGACGGCTCAGTTTATGGGCAAGCTGGCTGGCGTGACCGATCCCGAAGCGAAGCGCAAGATCATCGGCAAGGAGTTCGTCGAAGTCTTCCAGAGCGAATCGGCAAAACTTTCGAACGCGAAATGGCTGGCGCAGGGCACGATCTACCCGGACGTGGTGGAGTCTGGCGGCGCCAAGTCGAAGAAGGCAACGACGATCAAGAGCCACCACAACGTTGGCGGCTTGCCGGATACGCTGCACCTGAAGCTTCTCGAACCGCTGCGTGAGCTGTTCAAGGATGAAGTGCGTGCACTCGGTATCGCGCTCGGTTTGCCGCATAACATGGTTTATCGTCACCCGTTCCCTGGCCCTGGTTTGGGCGTGCGGATCCTCGGCGAAGTAAAGAAAGACTACGCGGATCTGCTGCGCCGGGCCGACGCGATCTTCATCGAAGAGTTGCACAAGACGGTCGACGAGAACTCGGGCAAAACCTGGTACGAGCTGACCAGTCAGGCCTTCGCGGTCTTCCTGCCGGTCAAGAGCGTCGGCGTGATGGGTGATGGTCGTACCTACGATTACGTCGTTGCGCTGCGTGCCGTTCAGACCCATGACTTCATGACGGCACATTGGGCGCATCTACCGTATGAGCTGCTCGGCCGCGTGTCGAACCGCATCATCAACGAAGTGCGTGGCATCAACCGCGTGGTCTACGACGTCTCCGGAAAGCCGCCGGCGACGATCGAGTGGGAATAACCGAGCCGCCACTCGCACGGCAGCCATGAGGAAAAGCGACGGTGCCGGGCCTGGTCAGCTTACGCTGGCGGGGTTCGAGCCGCCATCTCCGCCAGAGGTCGTTGATGATCTGTTCTTCGCGCTTCAACCGCCGGCGGACGTCATCCCGCAAATCATGGCGGCCGCTCGGGCTTTGCAGATCGAGCGGCGGCTCTCTGGTCGGATGCAGCGTGCGGATCGACTGCATGTTTCGCTATGGGGCCTGAAGCTCGCTGCCGAGGAGTCGGCGGTGCTCGCCGCCGTTGCAACGCGCGTCGGTACGCAGGTCCGCCGCGCAGCCTTTGATCTGAGCTTTGACCGCGCGTTGAGCTTTGCCGGGCTTAAGCCGCCCGGTGAGGCGTCCCCTGTGGTGTTGAGAGGCGAGGGCGGCAACGCCGGCGCTGCCGCCCTGGGTGCAGACCTGGCGGCGGGGATGGGGCTTCCCGGCGTTCGTGCTGTCACTACACCCCATCTGACACTGGCCTACGATAGGCAAGTCGTACGCGAGCACGTGATCGAGCCGATCATCTGGTCGGCGCATGAATTCGTGCTGATCCGCAACCGGGTCGGTTCGGGGGGGGCTACGAAATTCTCGGTCGCTGGCCGCTCTGCGGCTGACGCCCCGCTCTGGGAGACTTTGATGGCAATCCCCAGCTTCCTTGTTCGCCTGCTACCCGGCGCGCTGCTGCGTTTCGCCGAACGACTGCGCTTTCCGCAGCTCTTCCTGCTGACGCTGGGCCTGTTCATATTTGATTTGCTGATCCCGGACTTCATCCCTTTCATCGATGAGTTGCTGTTGGCGCTTGGCACCTTGCTACTCGCTTCGATCCGCAAGCGGCGGGAGCCTGAAGAGTCAACGCCGAAACGATGAGCGAAGACGCCTTGTTTAACGCGGCGGACGAGGCCTTCATGCGCGAAGCGCTGGCGCTCGCGCAACAGGCAGCGGACGCGGGCGAGGTGCCCGTCGGCGCACTGGTTGTGCTGGATGGGCGCATTGTCGGACGCGGTTTCAACCAACCCATCCTCGCAAACGATCCGACCGCGCACGCCGAGGTCATGGCGTTGCGCGATGCGGGGCGGCAGCTTCAGAACTACCGCATGCCCGGCACCACGCTGTATGTGACGCTGGAGCCCTGCGTGATGTGCACCGGAGCGATTTTCCACGCTCGCGTCGAGCGCATCGTGTTCGGCGCCGCCGATCCGAAGACTGGTGTCGCTGGCAGTGTCATGGATCTCTACGCAGAGGCGCAGCTGAACCATCACGCGGGCATTTGTGGTGGCTTGTTGGCCGGCGAATGCGGTGCGATGCTTTCCAACTTCTTCGCGATGCGCCGCAAGCGCCGCGCCCCCATCTGAGAGTCCGTCCAGCATGGCCTGCTTCGGTTTCTTCGCACCCTCGGGCTTCGTCAGCGATCAGCAAGTCGTTGAGCGCGCCGCAGCACGGCTACGCGAGCTTGGCCATGCAGTCGTCCTCGACGAGTCTCTGCTGTGTTGCGACACGCGTTTCGCCGGCGACGACGACACCCGGCTGGCGTCAATCGAGCGCATGGCCGCGGACACGCGGGTTGATGTAGCGGTAGCGCTGCGCGGTGGCTATGGTCTGAGCCGGCTGCTCGATCGAATCGATTTCCCGCGCCTTGCCAGCAGCGGCAAGCTTTGGGTTGGCCATAGCGACTTCACGGTGCTGCAATCTGGCCTGTTGTGCGCGGGCGGAGTCAGCCTTCACGGGCCGATGGTGGCATCCGATTTTGGCGCTGAAGCGCCCAGCGCGTTTACTTTGGAGCATTTCGCGCGAATGCTCGAAACGGGCCGTGACGCCATTCGGGTCGATGCGCCGCACACTTGGCGTGGCGAAGCAACCGGAACGCTCTGGGGCGGCAACCTGAGCATGCTGGCGCATTTGGCGGGAACGCCGTGGATGCCGGATGTCGAGGGCGGAATCCTGTACTTGGAAGACATCGCCGAGCCGCCGTTCCGGATCGAACGCATGCTGCATCAACTCCAGTTTACCGGTGTGCTTGGCCGCCAGCAGGCGCTGCTGCTGGGTGACTTCGGTGGCTACCGCCCTGGCGCGACTGACAACGGTTTCGATTTCGATGCGATGGTGGATTACTTGCGCCAGCGCTTCGAGTTGCCGATCCTCAGCGGCCTGCCGATCGGGCATGTCCCGGACAAACTGACGCTGCCCTTCGGCGGTACGGCTGTACTTGAAAGCGATGAGGGAGGGTGGTCCCTCGACTACCGACTGGAACGGATTTCGAACTCATGAACGATCAGGCCTTTACCGTGCGTCGCGCAGATTGGGCGACCGAGCAACCGCTACTGAAAGCCGTGCGCACAACGGTTTTCGTTCAGGAGCAGCATGTGCCGGCCGAGATCGAGTGGGACGCGATGGACCCGCAGTGCCTGCATGCACTGGCGGTGGACGGTGCGGGACAGCCAATCGGTACCGCGCGACTGCTACCGGACGGACATATCGGTCGCGTGGCGGTACTTGGCCCTTGGCGTGGTTGCGGAGTCGGTTTGGCCCTGATGCATTGGATGCTTGATGCAGCGCGCGAAGCGGGGCATTCCCATGTTGCACTGAACTCCCAGCAGAGTGCTGCCGGCTTCTACGAGCGTTTGGGGTTCCGTGTAGACGGTGACGCATTTTGGGAGGCAGGCATTCCGCATGTCCCAATGAGCCAGGAACTGAATGCGGACTAGGGAATCAGCACCCGCTCGATCAAGCGCGGTTCACCTTGGGGCGGGAATGCAACGACCGACTGGCTGCGGGTGCCGTAGCCCGGTGCGCTGATGCAGATCGCTGACAGCCAGCGTTCCCATTCCAGAGGTACGCCAGTGTTCGGCAACGCCTCGTCAGGCGCGAGACTCTCGTCAGACAGCAAGTCGAATAAGCGCTCCGGGGTGGCCTGCAGTTTCACTGCGTTGGCGAGTGCCTCGGTGCCTCGGGTGAGCTTGGGCCACGGGGTGTCGAGGTTTGCGTTCGACAGGCCGTGCATGCCCGGCGTGACACGCTCGGCATGCGCCTGCTCGCTGTTAAAGTGCCACAGCGTATTGCGGTCGCCGACGAGCAGATTGAAGCTGTTGTATTGCGAGGCGGCCCGCGCTATTTCGACCAAAAACGGCTCGATCTGCGGTGCCTGCAATGCTGCTGTGACGATCCCGCCCCGGCTGAGCGCATCGTTTTGTTGCCGCGCAGGGGCTCGGATGTTCGTTAGTGCCGCGAAGCGGCCTCCACGCGTGATGCCCATCCAGGTGCCGCCGGCCCGTAGATCGCGCCCGGCATAGATATCGGGCGCATCGGGCCACCAGTGCGCGGGCCGCGTCGGGCGTTCGTGGAACTCGTCCCGGTTTGCTGCAACCAGCAGCGGATACTCCGGGTGAGTCTGCCAAGTGAGCAGAATCAGGCACACGCGGGCGATTCCAGCGCCACGAAGTGCTCGACATGCATCGCGCCGTCGACAATCAATTCGGCAAAGCCATTGCTGGACACCGCTCGCTCCCGCGCAGCCAGCAGCCCGGGAGTTGAACGCACATCTTCGTAAACCTCCATCCACGTCTCTGCGTCGTCGGCACGTCGCATCAGACGGCCGTGGCCCGCGTACTGGGCCAGCGAGGCAAGCATAGCGTGCGCCAGCTCCGACGCCGTTTCGTGGGCGCCGGGCCGGATGCGGTAGTAGATGTAGAGGTGGCTCACCGCTGATGAGCGCGCGGGTGCGGCACGTGATTACGACACGGTGTAGGGCAGCGGTTCAAACTGAAGCAGGGCGCCGGTCGGTGCACCATGATGCACATCGTTGCTCTCACGGCTCGAAAGCTGCAAGACCGCCAGCACTTCATAGCCCCCCTCCGGAGCGGGTGTGGCGGTAACGATCTTGCCGCAGGACTGTTCACCGAAATCGGCGGCAAAGAGATCGTCACCTGCCCGCGGTGGCTCCGCCGTTGCGAGCTTCGCCCGGAACATCCGTTTCTTCAGCTTGCCGAGATACTGCGTACGGGCAACGATTTCCTGCCCTGGGTAGCAGCCTTTCTGGAAACTCACGCCGCCGATCAACTCGAAGTTCAGCATCTGCGCGACGAACTCGTCTTGCGTCGCCGCCGTGATCACCGGAACACCGGCGCGGATGTCGAGCCATCGCCATGCAGCAGTGCCTGCGGGCGCTGCGCCGGCTGCGACAAATTTCTTCCAGAGGTCGCCGGCTTGCGCCACGGGCACATGGACTTCGACGCGCGCGGCATCAATGCGGACAACCTGAATCGCACCCTGCGACACGCTCATTGCCTCGGGCGGTAGCGCAAGGCCTGCCGCGTCGAGCGCGGTAGCGACTGCGGGGCCTGCAAGGCCGATCACAGCGCAGTCGGGCGTGACGTCGGTCAGGCGCACTTTTGAACGCAGCACATACATGCCGAGCTTCTTGTGCATCGCGGCTAGCAGATCGGTGGAGAGCTGCAGCAGGAAATCCGCTCCATCACGCCACACAAGGAAGCTTGCGAGCATCCGCCCCTTGGGGCTGTTGAAACTGTTCCAATGCGCGCGATGCAGTTCCAGCTTCTTGATGTCGTTGGACATCAGGTTGTGCAGGAAGGCGGACGCATCTTCGCCGGACGCGCGCAACGTTCCGAGATGCGTCAGCGGCACGACGACGGTACCGCTCGCGGCGCGCGCCACCTCGGACCGCGGATCGTCCGAGAACGATACCGTTCCGGGTGCGTCTTCCGCGAAGCGGGCGCCAATCTGGTCGAGATGCAGCAGCCAAGGTGATTGCATGGAGTGATCGATCCTCGTTTCGGGATTCAGGTAAAGCAGATGTGGGGCTATTATACGAGCCCACAAGAGGCGCCCCGCGGGGCGCCTTTGCGTATTCGGCCCTTAATCCGTCGCGCGGTTCCCTTGATGCGTCTTTTCTTTCGTCGCTTGCTGCTTGCCCTTTCCTTTCTGGGCTTGATCTTCTTGCTGCTGCTTGCATGGCGGGTCACCAGTCCGCTTGCACTGCGCAGCTCGCCGCTGGATATCGAGATCGAGCAGGGTAGTTCGATGCGCCAGGTTGCTCGGCAGGTTGCCTCGGCGGGTGTGGACATCAATCCCTGGTTGTTCGAGGTGCTGGCGCGTGCAAGCGGGCACGCGTCACGGGTCAAGGCCGGCAGTTACGAGATCACCGAAGGTGTGACGCCGTGGTCCTTGCTGCAAAAGCTGGTTCGCGGCGATGCCTCGCAAGGCGAGTTCGTGCTGGTGGACGGTTGGACCTTCCGGCGCCTGCGTGAAGAGCTTGCACGCTTGCCTGGGCTCAAGGCGGACACCGCGAACCTCAGCGATCAGGAAGTGCTGGCGCGCCTCGGTGTGAGCGCGAGCAGCGCCGAGGGACTGTTCATGCCCGATACCTACTTCTACGCCAAAGGGGGCAGCGATCTAGCCTTGCTGGCGAGGGCGCAGCGGGCAATGGCGCGGCACCTCGATACGGCGTGGTCGAAACGCGATGCCGATCTCCCGGTCAGTTCGCCATATGAAGCCTTGATCATGGCCTCGTTGGTCGAGAAGGAGACCGGTATCGCGGAAGATCGGCCGCGTATCGCATCGGTTTTCTACAACCGGCTGCGGATCGGCATGCCGTTGCAGACCGACCCCACCGTTATCTACGGGCTGGGTCAGAATTTCGACGGCAACCTGCGCAAGATCGATCTTCAGACGGACACGCCTTACAACACCTACACCCGTCGCGGATTACCGCCGACACCCATCGCGATGCCCAGCGAGGCCGCACTCGCCGCGGCCTTGCATCCGCCGCGCACGCCATATCTCTACTTCGTCGCACGCGGTGATGGATCGAGCGAATTTTCCCGTACGCTGGACGAACACAATCGCGCCGTCGCGCGCTATCAGAAACGCAAGGGCAACAATCGATGAGCGGACGCTTCATCACCTTTGAAGGAATTGACGGTGCTGGCAAGAGCACACAGATCGCCGCTGCTGTCGCGCTGATCGCAAGCCACCGGCGCCAAGTTGTGCAAACCCGTGAGCCGGGCGGTACGCCGCTGGCTGAGAAGTTGCGCGAACTGGCGCTGCATGAGGCGATGCATCTTGAGACCGAAGCGCTCGTGATGTTCGCTGCGCGGCGCGAGCATCTTGCGGTACGCATCGAGCCGGCGCTGGCCAAGGGGCAGTGGGTGGTGTGCGACCGCTTCTCCGATGCGACCTATGCTTACCAGGTCGGCGGTCGCGGCCTCGATGCGGCGAAATTCGCGGTACTGGAACAGTGGGTGCACCCACATCGCCAGCCTGACCTGACCTTCTTGTTCGATCTCGATCCGGCCATCGCGGCCGCGCGGATGGCCGCCAGCCGCAGCGAGGGTGACCGCTTCGAGCGCGAGCAGGCGGATTTCTTTGCACGTGTTCGCGCCGCCTACCTCGAACGGGCGCGCCAGTGTGCCGACCGCTTCCATGTGCTCGATGCAACGCGTACGCCGAATGACATCCAGCGCGAAGTGGAAGACGTAATCCGGGGGCGCTTCTTCGCATGATTCTTCCGTGGCACCAAACGCTCTGGAAACGATTGGCCGCGGCGGGCGAGCGGGGGCATCACGCGCTGCTGCTTGCCGGCCCACCCGGTGGGGGCAAGCGCCAGTTTGCCGAGGTCGTTGCGGCCGCGCGACTGTGCGACCGACCGGATAGCGAAGGCTACGCGTGCGGGCAATGCGAAGCCTGCACCTGGCGCGTCGCCGGCACGCACCCTGATCTGTTCCGTCTGGTGCCGGAAGCGGACGAGGCGGGCGAAGATGCGGGCGACAGCGACAAGGAGAGCGCCAAGTCACGGCAGATCAAGGTCGAACAGATCCGCCAGTTGCAGGATGTGCTGACCCGCAAGGGCCATCGCGACGACCGCCGTGTCGTGCTGGTCGATCCGGCGGAGGCGATGAACGCAGTCACCGCCAACGGCCTGCTGAAATTGCTTGAGGAGCCGCCCACGGGGGTGCTGTTCCTGCTGATCACGCGAGCGCCGGATCGTTTGCTGCCGACGATTCGCAGCCGCGCGCAGCGCTGGGACTTCCCAGCGCCCGAGGCTGCGCAAGCGGCCGGCTGGCTGGCCGATCGCGGCATCAAGGACGCGGCGGTGTGGCTTGGATTCGCCGGCGGCATGCCGGTCGCAGCGGAAGAACTCTCTTCGGGGCCGCTTGCAGCCTGCCGCGCACGCTTCGTCAAGGACATCACGACCCTGCCGCAACGCGATCCGGTTGAACTGGCGGGCGGCTGGGACACCTGGCTGCGCAGCAAGGATGCGCAGGCGGCGGGTTTCGACATGCCGCGGCTCGCCGACTGGTTGTTGCGCTGGTATGCCGACCTCGCCGCGGCGGCTTCCGATGCGCCGCTTCGCTACTTCGCCGACGCCGAATCCGCGCTGCGCGGCTTGGTCCGCGGCTGGAGCGCTGAAGAAGCGCTCGGTTGCTACAATGACGGCCTGAACCTGCGCCGTGTTGCGGCGCATCCGCTCAACGCACGCTTGCTGCTCGAAGATACCCTGCTGCGATACTGTCGCCGCCTCGCTACCGGGAGAACCGCATGAGTACGCCTCAGCCATCCACCATTGCGCGTCCCGCGGTGCTGTCGCTCAGCATCAACTCCAAGTCCGCCCTGTTCGCGGCCTACATGCCCTTCATCCGCAACGGCGGCCTCTTCATCCCGACGAACAAGACCTACGGTCTCGGCGACGAAGTGTTCATGCTGCTGCAACTGATGGATGACCCGGCCAAGCTGCCGGTCAAAGGTAAGGTGGTGTGGTGCACGCCACCCAATGCGCAGGCCGGCCGCACGCAGGGCGTAGGCGTGCAGTTCACCGAAGACGAGAGTGGCTCGACCGTCCGCGCGAAGATCGAACAAGTGCTTGGCGCGCACATCGGTTCGAACCGCCCGACCCACACCATCTGATTGTTTGCCGGCGCCCCGGCGCCTGCGACCTCTCCGCCGCAGTTCTTTTTTTGCCGCGTGTGAGCGCCACGCGTCTGGATAGCCATGTTCGTTGATTCCCACTGCCATATCGATTTCTCCGACCTTGTTGACCTGGGCGACAAGCTCTTCGCCGATATGCGTGATGTCAGCGTGACGCACGCGCTGTGCGCCGGCGTCAGCATCGAGCGCTTGCCGGGCGTGCTCGCGATCGCTGAGGCCCGCTCCAACGTGTTCTGCTCGGTGGGTGTGCACCCGGAACACACGGACGGCGAGGACCCGGACGCGGTGCGCTTGCAGGCGCTCGCCCAACACCCCAAGGTGGTCGCGATCGGTGAAACTGGGCTCGACTACTACTGGCACAAGGACAAGCCGGAATGGCAGCGTGAGCGCTTCCGTCAGCACATCCGCGCTGCCAGGGCCTGCGGCAAGCCGCTCATCGTGCATACCCGCGATGCAGCGGACGACACGCTGCGCCTGATGCGGGAAGAAGGGGCGGATGCTTGCGGTGGCGTGATGCACTGTTTCACCGAATCCTGGGATGTGGCGGCAGGCGCGATGGAGCTCGGCTTCTACATCTCGTTCTCGGGCATCGTGACGTTCAAGAACGCGGCGCAGATCAAGGACGTCGCCACCCGCATGCCGCTTGACCGAATGCTGATCGAAACGGATTCGCCTTATCTGGCGCCGGTTCCCTACCGTGGCAAGCTGAACCAGCCGGCTTACGTGCCCCACGTTGCGCAGGAAATCGCGCGGCTACGTGGCGTATCCGTCGACGCGATCGCGACCGCGACGACCGACAACTTCTTCCGCCTGTTTGCGGCCGCCAGCCGATGATGAAGCGGTTCTGGCTTTTGCTGCTTGCAGTCGGGCTCGCCGGCCCCGCAACGGCAACCAGTCTGGACGCTGCGCGTACCGGCGCAGAAATGGGGCGCGCGTCGGTCGTGCGCGATTATCTGGACGAGGGTGGCGCGATCGATGCGCTGGATTTTCGCGGCAGCACGCTGCTGATCCAGGCCGCCAGGAATGGGCAAACAGAGGTGGTTGCACTGCTGTTGGCCCGGGGCGCGAACCCGGCTTTGCGCAGCAGTGCGGGTGAGAGTGCATTTGCGCTCGCAGCCATGAACGGCCATCTCGATACGGTGGAGGCCTTCATCGCGGCACGCGCACCGCTCGAAATCCCGAACGCCTGGTCGCCGCTCCACTACGCGGCCTACATGGGGCACGAGCGGATCGTGCAACGCCTGCTTGCCGCCGGTGCCCGCGTTGATGCTCGCGCCGATAACGGTGCGACGGCCCTGATGCTGGCTGCCCGCGGTAGCTATCTCGCGATCGTCGAACAACTGCTCGCGGCCGGCGCGGACATCACGCTGCGCAGCGATCGCGGTCTCACGCCCTTGGGTTGGGCC
>CAMFLH010000060.1 GCA_945957295.1 uncultured Uliginosibacterium sp. | reverse complement strand
CCCGCGATTCCTCTACGTCTCGTGGGCTCGGAGATGTGTATAAGAGACAGGGAAAGAACTCGGCGCCCCGCTCGAAACCGCCGTCACGCACGACCGCGTGCTGTTCCTGTCCGAATCTGGCGCCACCGAAGTGCCGCACTGGGCCACGCCCGACACGCTGAAAAACGACGGCAACTACATCATCAGCCTCGGCATGCTGGCGCGCTGGCTTGGCGAACAGGCCGAGGCGCTGGGCGTGGAGGTGTATCCGGGTTTTGCCGGCGCGCAGGTCCTTTACGACGACCAAGGTCGCGTCAAGGGCGTGATCACCGGCGACATGGGAGTCGGCCGCGACGGCGAGCCGGGCGCCAACTTCCAGCCGGGCATGGAGCTGCACGCGAAGTACACGTTGTTCGCCGAAGGCTGCCGCGGCCACCTTGGCAAGCGGCTCGAAGCGCAGTTCAACCTGCGTGATGGCGTCGATCCGCAGACCTACGGCGTCGGCATCAAGGAGCTGTGGGAAGTGAAGCCGGAGAAGTTCCAGAAAGGTCTGGTGCTGCATTCCGCTGGCTGGCCGATGAACCCCGAC
Organism: uncultured Uliginosibacterium sp.; assembly: GCA_945957295.1. GTDB lineage: Bacteria > Pseudomonadota > Gammaproteobacteria > Burkholderiales > Rhodocyclaceae > Niveibacterium. The sequence goes on along the minus strand of CAMFLH010000060.1, from coordinate 21,357 downwards.
ACCTACGGCGGCGGCTTCATGTACCACTACGGCGAGAACCTGGTGGCAATCGGCTTTGTGGTGGGCTTGGGCTACAGCAATCCGCACCTGTCGCCCTTCGAGGAATTCCAGCGCTACAAGACGCATCCGTCGATCAAGGGGTTCTTCGACGGGGCCAAGCGCATCGCCTACGGCGCGCGTGCCATCACCGCTGGCGGCGTGCAGAGTCTGCCCAAGCTCACCTTCCCTGGCGGCGCGCTGATCGGTGACGACGCGGGCTTCCTCAACGCCGCGCGGATCAAGGGCTCCCACGCCGCGATCAAGAGCGGCATGCTGGCGGGCGACGCGGCTTTCGAGGCTGTCGCCGCCGGCCGTGCGCAGGATGAACTGGTCGCCTACCCCACCGCCTACAAGCAGTCGTGGCTGTTCGATGAACTGTACCGGGCGCGCAACTTCAAGCCCTACATGGCCAAAGGCCTGTGGCTCGGCACGCTGCTCTACGGCATCGACCAGAAGCTGTTCGGCGGCAAGGCGCCGTGGACGCTTCACAACACTGCAGACCACACCAAGCTGAAGAAGGCATCGGCGTGCGCGCCGATCGCATACCCGAAGCCCGACGGGGTGCTGACCTTCGATCGCCTTTCCTCGGTATTCCTGTCGAACACCAACCACGAGGAAGACCAGCCCTGCCATCTGCAGCTCAAGGATGCCGGCGTGCCGGTGAAGGTGAACCTCGCCGAGTACGACGCGCCCGAACAGCGTTACTGCCCCGCGGGCGTGTACGAAATCGTCCGCGAAGAGGCCGGCCCGCGCCTGCAGATCAATGCGCAGAACTGCGTGCACTGCAAGACCTGCGACATCAAGGACCCAACGCAGAACATCGTGTGGGTCGTGCCGCAGGGCGGCGAAGGCCCGATCTACCAGCAGATGTGATTGCGGCCGACGCACCATCCCGGCGAGCACACGTTCCGCGCGTGTGCTCGCTTGGGACAGCCGCCTCGCCTCGCTGAACAACCGCTGAACGCGTATCCATGCCTCGCTTTGCTGCCAACCTGAACTGGCTGTTCACCGAGCAGGATTTCGAAGCGCGTTTCGCTGCTGCGGCGTCGGCCGGGTTCGAGGCCGTCGAGTTCCTGTTTCCATACGACCATGCACCCGCTGAACTCGCGCGCCTGCAGCGCGATGCGGGCGTAAAGACAGTGCTGTTCAACCTGCCGCCGGGCGTATGGGCCAACGGAGAACGCGGGCTGGCGGCGCAACCGGGACGCGAGCAGGACTTCGCTGCCAGCGTTGAACTGGCACTGTTGCATGCCCGCACGCTGGGCGTGAAACGCTTGCACGTGATGGCAGGCCTTACCGACCCGGATCTGCCGCGCAGCCACCAGCATCACACCTACGTGCAGAACCTGCGCTACGCATGCCGTCGACTCGCCCCGCTCGGCATTGATCTACTGATCGAACCGATCAACCCGGGCGACATGCCGCACTACTTCCTGACCCACGTCTCGCAGGCGCTGGCGACCATCGCGGAAGTTGCCGAACCGAATCTGCGGCTCCAGTTCGACGCCTACCATGTGCACCGAGTCGGTGACGACGTCAGCGCGCAGTTCGCCGCCGCACTGGCTCATATCGCCCACATCCAGATCGCTGGCAGCCCGGGCCGCAATGAGCCGGGCAGCGGCGCGCTCGACTATCGCAGCCTGTTCGCACAGATCGACGCTGCTGGCTTCGATGGTTGGGTCGGCTGCGAATATCGCCCCGCGGCCGGCACCCTGGCCGGGCTGAGTTGGCGTGAGCAGCTGACGGCGTCCTGATCCCGGCGCGCAGAAAGCGCCTAAACTGGCCGCTCCGCGCCGTACGCCGAGGGCAAACATGGATCGACCGTCAGGCACGCGTTTCCCGCTCTACGTCCATATCACGACGCTGTTCTTCGTGATGCTGCTTGCCATTGGCGGCCTGCTCGCATGGCTCTCCTACGCGCGTAGTGCTGAGATCATCGAAGAGGCCGTGCAGGATGTATTCACCCGCATCGTTCGCGAGACGACGAACCAGCTCGAAGGCATCGTCGCGCCGGCGCAAACCGCACTTAGCCTGCAGGCCGAGCAGCGCGTCGTCCGCGCGCGTAACCTGAAGGATCGACTCGACAGCCTCGGCTTCTATGCCCGCGCGCTGGAATCCACACCCTCCGCCACCTCGGTCTATGCCGGCTACGACGACGGTGATTTCTTCCTGGTCCGTAAACTCGACGATCCCGAGACGATCCGCGTCCTGCAGGCACCGCCAGGTGCCGCCTACGCAGTGCAAAGCGTGGAGCGAGCGAACGCCAGCACCATCGGCGAATTCCTCTTCTTCGACAACGAGTTACGCCCGCTCGGCCGCGATGCGCGCGACACCTACGCGCACTACGATCCCCGTGAACGCGACTGGTACAAGCAGGCCCGCGGTGCAGCCGGCGTGGTCCGCACCGACCCCTATGTCTTCTTCACGACCAACCACGTCGGCATCACCCTCGCGCGGCGCAGCATCGACCCGCACGCGATCGTCGGCATCGATATCCGCCTGGAAACGGTTGCCGAGCTGCTGAAGCAACAGAAGTTCACGCCAGGCACGCAACTGGTGATCTTCGACGCCCAGCACCGCGTGATCGCGGCCGACCAAATTGAACGAGTCGTGCAAACCGACCGCAGTGGCGAGCGGCCGCAACTGGTACAGCTCGAATCCTTCGGTAGCCCCGCACTCGCGCATCTGGGAAAAACCGTCGCGGCCGACAGCATGCCGCATCCCAAAGCGCTTCACATCGACGGGCGCGACTGGCATGCCGCTGCGGTTCGCCTGCCCGGCAGCGACGCACGTCCGCTCTACCTCGCCCTCGCGGTGCCGGACGACGAGTTGCTCGCCCATGCACGCGAGCTTCGCAACGAGCTGCTGTTTGCCACAGCCATCGTGATGCTGCTCGCGATCCCGCTCACGCTGGTGGTAGCGCGTGCGGTGGCGGGCCCGCTGCGCAGGCTGGTCGCCGAAGCCGATGCGATCCGCCACTTCGATTTCACGAAACCGATCGTGGTGAGCTCGCTGGTGCAGGAAGTCGACGACCTCGCCGCGACGATGCAGGGCATGAAGCGCACGATCCGGCGCTTTCTCGACATCTCGTCCGCCATCGCTGCGGAAGACAACTTCGAGCGCCTGCTACCGCGCCTGCTCAATGAAGTGATCGACGCGGCGCAGGCATCCAGTGGCGCACTCTACCTCGCCGACGCCAGCGGTAGCCACCTCACCGCCGCGGCGATCCACCACAACGGCGAGACCGCCGTGCCCAGTGACGCAACTGGCCGGCCGCTGGAGGCCCTGCCCACATTGCTGCAAAGCGCGCTGAACGCCCCTGGGGCGGGTGTAATCGCCGGCGCAGTGAGCAACGATGAACTGCACGGCATCGGATTAGACAGCGCGACATTCTCTGAAGCAGCACGTACCGCGCTCGCCGTGCCGCTCTTCAATCGCAAACTGCAGCGGGTTGGCGCGATGCTGCTGTTCGGCGCGGCCGGCGCCGACGATGCGAAGCGCAGCTTCATCGGCGCGCTGTCAGGCACTGCCGCGATCGCGCTTGAAACGCGCGAACTGGTGCAGGCGCAGAAAGCGCTGTTTGAAGCCTTCATCAAGCTGATCGCATCCGCCATCGACGCGAAGAGCCCTTACACAGGCGGCCACTGCGCCCGCGTGCCGGAACTCACGAAGATGCTGGCGCGCGCGGCCTGCGCCGCAGACAGCGGGCCGTTCAAAGACTTCGCGCTCAGCGACGAGGCGTGGGAAGCGGTGCATGTAGCCGCGTGGCTGCACGACTGCGGCAAGGTCACCACGCCCGAGTACGTCGTCGACAAGGCAACGAAGCTCGAAACCATCTACGACCGCATCCACGAGATCCGAACCCGCTTCGAGGTGCTCAAGCGCGATGCGGAAATTGCAGCGCTGCGCCGCATGCTCAACGGCGAATCGCCCGACGCAGTGCATGCCGACCTGACGCGCGAACTGGCGGGCATCGACGCCGACTTCGCCTTCGTCGCGAGCTGCAATGAAGGCGGAGAATTCATGGCGCCGGAGCACCTTGCCCGGCTGAAGCGCATTGCCGAACGGACTTGGCTGCGCACGCTAGACGACCGCATCGGCATCTCGCACGAGGAACGCGAGCGCAAGGCCGTTACCCCCGCCGAACCGCTACCGGCGCGCGAAACGGTGCTGGCGGACAAACCTGAACACGCAATCGCGCGTGGTGCGGCGGAGCATATCGGCACCGACAACCCCTGGGGTTTCCGGCTCGACACGCCGGCCCTGCGCTACAACCGCGGCGAGCTGTATAACCTGTCGATCGGCCGCGGCACGCTGACCGCGGAAGATCGGCACAAGATCAATGATCACATCGTGCAGACGATCATCATGCTGTCGCAGTTGCCCTTCCCGAAGCATCTGCAGCAAGTGCCGGAGATCGCTGGCGGGCACCACGAGAAGATGGACGGCACCGGCTATCCGAAGCGCCTCACCGGCAGCGAGATGAGCCCCCTCGCACGCATGATGGCGATTGCCGACATCTTCGAAGCGCTGACCGCAATCGATCGCCCATACAAGAAAGGCAAAACGCTCTCCGAGGCGATTGCCATCATGGCTCGCATGCGCGACGAGCAACACATCGATGCGGAGCTCTTCGCACTCTTCCTGCGCTCAGGCGTGTATCGCGACTATGCGCAGCGCTTCATGCAGCCGCAGTATGTCGACGCAGTGGACATTGAGCGCATTCTCGGCGCTCACTAATAAAAACGGCCGGCATAAAGCCGGCCGCTTCACGTGGCGCGTCGGAGCCTTAAAGCGGCTGCTCGGTGTAGACCTTGCAATCGCCCGATTTGATCCAAACCTCGGTGCCACGCTGCGCGATCGTCGGCGGGAAGGTCACGGACTGATCAGTCGCGCAATCCTTCTTACCTGTGCCATCGGTGATCAGGAAGTCCATCATGGCCGCCTCGCTCGACACTGCGATGTCGAGATAGACGCCGAACGCATCCTTGCCGTCAAAGCCCAGGTTGCCCGGCCACTTCGGCGGCTCGTCCTTGACGCCCTTCCAGGCATAGACGCCCCAGCCTTCGTAATCGCCACCGGCGCGCTTGTAGTGGAAACGCACGGCGCCGGGCTTCACCGCGCCGATCGTACCTTCGGCTACCGGTTGAGACTGTTCTGCGGCTACCGCCGCAGGCGCGGCAGCTTGAGGTGCGGATTGCGCGACGGGAGGTTCGTCCTTGCTGCACGCCACCAGCGTCGCGACGCCGAGGCTGAGGATGGAGGCTTGAATGATTAATGAACGCTTTTTCATGGCTGGCTCTGTATGACTGTTATTTTTGGGAGGAATGCACCAGTGAACCGCGCCTGTGCTCAACGCCAGGCGCTGCCCATCTGGATATAGAAAGCGGTGTCTTCGGGGCCGCGCGCAACGTCCAGCCCAGCCAGCAAGCCCAGCTTGCGTGCGATCAGGTAACGAAAGCCGCCACCCCAGGCGTACGCGATCTCCGCCGCGCTGAAGTCGACGCGGGGGCCGTAGGCCTTGCCGGCGCCAGTGAAGCCGACCAGCCACCAGTGCGCGTCAAGCGCCCAGCGTAATTCAAGCTCACCGGTGGCAGCACTGCGGTCCTGGTAGCGGGCCGCTGGAACACCGCGCAGCTTCACGAAGGGCTGGCCCCAGAAGGGCACGCCGTCGGTGGCGTGCTGGTAATCGCCGCGCAAGCCGAGCACCCATTGGGGCGTCAAGGCCAGCCAGTGGTAGGCACGCACGCCGTAGAGATCGAAGCTCATCGACGCGCCAAACGCAGGCCGGATGAAGTTGGCCTCACCCTCGACGTAAGTACCCTTGTTGGGCGACAGGAAGTTATCGCGCGTGTCGTAATCGACCAGCAAGCCGGCGCTACCGATGCGTGCCTTCGATGATTCCGGCAGCAGTTCAAACGGGCGCTCGCGCTCGAAACGCATCGTGGCATCGAAGTAAGCGTAGCGCGCGCCGACGAGCCACGGCGTATCCGCAACGCGCATCAGCACCTGCTGCACCGTACCGAGGCCTTCGACACCATAGCGCCGTGCCTGCCCGGTCAGCCCGTAGTAGTCGAGCCGGATGTCGAGTTTCGCGACGCCGCCCATGTAACGGAAACGATCGCCCTGCCAGGAATGCATGTGGCCGGCGAAGCCGCCCCAGGTGCCGTTCTCGGTCTTGAAGCCGCCGATCGCCGAAATGTTCGGCGGCGCGGGACGGCCGGATTCCTCCAGGCTCTTCTGTGCCGCTTCGGACATCGACTGATCGAAGAAGGCGGCAACCATGCCGCCACCGTAGCCAACCGCAGGCTCGGTGATGATCACCGGCACCGGCAGCAGGCCCTTGTACGTCAGAAGATACTCGCTGGCGTCGAAGCGGCCGTCTTCCGGATCGGTGAATTTCTCCGGTGCCGCAACCGCGACCCCGGAGACCAAGCTCAACAGCGCGAGCGCGCCGCGAAGCTTCATGAGACGGATCAGCCCAACCAGACCCGCGCGTTACGGAACATGCGCATCCACGGCGAATCCTCGCCAAGGAAATCGGGCGCCCAGGACATCTGCAGCGTGCGGCGGCAGCGTTCCGGGTGCGGCATCATGATCGTGAAGCGGCCATCCGGCGTCGTCAGGCCGGCAATGCCCGCAGGCGAACCATTCGGGTTCGCCGGGTAGCGGGTTGCCACCTGACCGGCGTTGTCGATGTAGCGCAACGCGATCTTCGCGTTGTCCTGCGCGTCGATGCCGTCGAACACCGCGCGGCCTTCGCCGTGCGAGACCACGATCGGCATGCGGCTGCCCGCCATGCCGGCGAACAGGATCGACGGATTCTCCGGAATCTCGGCCATCACGAAGCGCGCCTCAAACTGCTCGCTGCGGTTGCGCTGGAAGGTCGGCCAGCAATCGGCACCCGGGATGATCGGGGCGAGGTGCGCCATCATCTGGCAGCCGTTGCAGACACCCAGCGCGAAGGTGTCGCTGCGGCCGAAGAAGGCTTCAAATTGCGCGCGCAGCGCGTCCGAGAAAAGGATCGACTTCGCCCAGCCCTGCCCCGCGCCCAGCACGTCGCCGTACGAGAAGCCGCCGCAAGCCGCGAGGCCCTTGAACTGGTCCAGCGTGTAGCGGCCGGAGAACAGGTCGGACATGTGCACGTCGTACGGTTCGAAGCCGGCACGCTCGAAGGCCGAGGCCATCTCGGCCTGCGAGTTCACGCCCTGCTCGCGCAGGATCGCGATCTTCGGCCGGGCGCCGGTGGCAATCATCGGCGCAGCGATGTCCTCGGCGGCATCGAAGCTCAGCGCCACCGACAAACCCGGGTTGTTCGATTCGAGCAGGCTGTCGAATTCTTCCTGCGCGCAGGTCGCGTCATCGCGGATCTTCGCGATCTGGTAGCTGACCTCGCTCCAGGCGCGCTGCAGATCGACGCGCGGCGCCGAGAAGATCATCTTCGCGTTGCGCCAGATGCGCAGTTCGTCGCGGTCGTTCGGCTGGCCGATGAAGTGCACGCAGCCACCCAGGCCATGCGCACGCAGCGTCGCAAGGATAGCCTCGCGGTCGTCACGGCGCACCTGGATCACCGCACCGAGTTCTTCGGCAAACAGCGCCGCGATCGCGCGATCATTAAAGCGGCCAGCGAGCATTCCCGCCTTCTTCTCGCCGCCATCGACGTCCGACAGGTGGCCGTCGTAGGCAATCGAATCCAGCTCCAGCGACACGCCGACGCGGCCGGCAAAGGCCATTTCGGCCACGGTCGCCAGCAGGCCACCGTCGCCACGATCGTGATAGGCCAGCACACGGCCGTCGCGCTTGAGATCGGCCATCGCGCCGACGAAGGCAGTCAGCGTGCCCGGCTCGACGTCCGGCGCATGTTCGCCGACCGAGTTGAAGCATTGCGCGAACACCGAACCGCCGAGGCGATGCTTGCCGTGGCCCAGGTCGATCAGCACCAGCTCGGTCTCCACGCCCGGCAGGCGCTTGAGTTCCGGCGTGAGGGTACGACGCACATCGCTCACCGGCGCAAACGCGGTGACGATCAGCGACAGCGGGGCAACGACCTTCTTCTCGGTTTCACCGTCCTGCCACACCGTCTTCATCGACAGCGAGTCCTTGCCGACCGGAATCGCGATCTGCGCGCCCTGGCAGAACTCGGACACCGCCTTCACGGTGGCGAACAGCTGGGCATCCTCGCCACGGTGGCCGCAAGCAGCCATCCAGTTGGCGGAAAGCTTGATCTGCTTCATGTCCGACACATCGGCCGCGAGCAGATTGGTGACCGACTCACCGACCGCCATGCGGCCCGATGCAGCCGGCGACACGCAGGCCAGCGGCGTGCGCTCGCCCATCGCCATCGCTTCACCGAGGTAGCCCTGGAAGCTCGCGGTCGTCACCGCCACATCGGCCACCGGCACCTGCCACGGGCCGACCATCTGGTCGCGTGCGGTCTGGCCGCCGACCGAACGGTCGCCGATGGTGATCAGGAAGTTCTTCGAGGCCACCGTCGGGTTGCGCAGCACGCGCATCACCGCATCGGCCAAGTCCACCGAGGTGGTATCCAGCGGCGGCAGGAAGATGTCGCGGCGGGCGACGTCGCGCGTCATGCGCGGCGGCTTGCCGAGCAGCACCTGCATGTCCATGTCGACCGGTTTGTTGCCGAAGTGGCTGTCACTGACCGTCAGGTGGCCGTCGGCGGTGGCGGTGCCCAGAACCGCGAAGGGGCAGCGCTCACGTGCGCAGATCGCCTCGAAGTCAGCCAGCCGTTCCGGCGAGATCGCCAGCACATAGCGCTCTTGCGCCTCGTTCGACCAGATTTCGCGCGGGCTCATGCCCGGCTCTTCGATCTGGATCTTGCGCAGCTCGAAGTGCGCGCCGAGCTTGGCGTGGTCGGCCAGTTCCGGCATCGCGTTGGAGAGGCCGCCGGCGCCCACGTCGTGGATCGCCAGGATCGGGTTGTTCTCACCTTGCTGCCAGCAGGCGTCGATCACCTCCTGGGCACGGCGTTCGATTTCCGGGTTGCCGCGCTGCACCGAGGCGAAGTCGAGGTCCGCAGTGTTGGTGCCGGTCGCCATCGACGAAGCGGCGCCGCCACCGAGGCCGATCAGCATGCCGGGGCCGCCCAGCTGGATCAGCAGCGTGCCGGGCGCGAAGTCGCTCTTGAACGACTGCTGCGCCTGGATGCTGCCGACGCCGCCGGCGATCATGATCGGCTTGTGGTAGCCGCGCACTTCGCCCATCACATCCTGCTCGAAGGTGCGGAAGTAGCCGGTCAGGTTCGGGCGGCCAAATTCGTTGTTGAACGCGGCGGCGCCGAGCGGGCCGTCGATCATGATCTGCAGCGCGGAGGCGATGCGCTCCGGTTTGCCGTAATTGACTTCCCACGGCTGCTCATAGCCGGGGATGCGCAGGTTCGACACCGAGAAGCCCGCCAAGCCCGCCTTGGGCTTGGAGCCACGGCCGGTCGCGCCTTCGTCGCGGATCTCGCCGCCGGCGCCGGTGGATGCGCCCGGGAAGGGCGAAATCGCGGTCGGGTGGTTATGCGTCTCGACCTTCGCGAGGATGTGGGTCAGCTCGGACTTGAAAGTCCAGCGGCCGTCCTGCTCGGGATAGAAGCGATGCACCTCCGCGCCCTCGAAGATCGCGGCGTTATCCGAATACGCTACGACGGTGTGCTCGGGTTGCGCCTTGTGGGTGTCGCGGATCATGCCGAACAAGGTTTTCTCTTCGGCCTTGCCGTCGATGACCCAGCTGGCGTTGAAGATCTTGTGACGGCAGTGCTCAGAGTTCGCCTGCGCGAACATCATCAGCTCCACGTCGGTGGGGTTGCGGCCCATCTTCGTGAAGTTGTCGACCAGGTAGTCGATCTCGTCCGGCGACAGCGCCAGTCCCAGCTCGCCGTTGGCCACTTCGAGCGCGGCACGGCCGCCGCCGATGATGTCCACCGTGGTCAGCGGCTGCGGCGCATAGTGGGCGAACAGCGCATGGGCTGCGTCGACGGTGTCGAGCACCGATTCGGTCATGCGGTCATGCAGTACAGGCAGCGCTGCTTCGCGGGCATCGGCGTCGAGCGCGCCGCGCAGGTCCAGCGAGTAAGCGGTGCCGCGTTCGACGCGTTTGATCTTCGCAAAGCCGCAGTTGTGCGCGATGTCGGTCGCCTTCGACGACCAGGGCGAGATCGTGCCCAGTCGCGGCGTCACCAGCAGCAGCGCGCCGGCCGGCGTATCACCCTGCGGGTAGGCACCGAGCAGGTCGGTCAGGCGCTCGGCCTCGTCGCCGGTGAGCGGCGCATCGATCTCGATGAAGTACCAGTGTTCGGCGGCGAGCCCCTTCAACTTCGGCAGGGCGGATTTGAGCTGGGCGGTAAGGCGCTCCAGGCGGGAAGCGGAAAGCGCGGGCGCGCCACGCAGCTTGAGGATCTCGGGCATGGTGGTTCCGAAGGGGCTAGCCAGGGGATTCGGTTGCGAACGACGCGCTGAATGGGCGCCGCCCTTGAAAAAACGTAGATTATACCGGCACTTGGCGACTTTCCGGGAGGCTTTCGAAGGCTCTTGAATCGGCTCGCCAAGGCCCAAACTTGAATCCACCGTACTTCAAATGGGAGCCCAGCATGGCCGGCAGCGAATTTGTGTTCGACGTGACAGCCCGGAATTTCGACGAACGCGTCATCGCGGCATCAATGCAGGTGCCCGTGCTGGTCGACTTCTGGGCGCCGTGGTGCGGCCCTTGCCGCGCGCTCGGCCCGACACTTGAAAAGCTGGCCGCCGAGTTTGGCGGCCAGTTCCTGCTCGCCAAGGTGAATTCGGACGAAAACGTTGCCCTGGCACAGCGCTTTGGCGTACGCGGCATCCCGAACGTGAAGGCAATCGTCAAAGGCGAGGTGGTGGATGAATTCACCGGCGCCCTGCCGGAAGCGACGCTGCGCGCCTTCATACAAAGCCTGCTGCCTTCCGCCGCGGCCCCGCTGCGCGAAGCTGCCCGCGCGGCACGTGAGCAGGGCCGGCTGGACGACGCTCGCGCGCTGCTCGAACAAGCGCTGGAGCTCGATCCCAAAGATGAGGAAAGCTACCTCGACCTTGCCGACGTCCTGCTCGACCTGGCTGATCTGCCGACCGCCCGCCTACTGCTCGACAACGTAGCGGAGCCCGCCCGCAACCCAGATCGCGTTGCAGGCCTGCGCGCACGCCTAGCCTTGCTCGACGGCGCACCCGACACCACCGAACGCGACGCACTGGAGGCTCGAATCGCGTCCGACCCGGCTGACCTTGGCGCCCGCCTGGCGCTGGCGCGCCTGCTTTCCGCCCGCCGCGCCTACGAGCCCGCCCTTGCACAACTGCTGGAGATCGTACGGCGTGATCGCAGCTTCGAAGACGACGCAGGCCGCCTGATGATGCTGCAACTCTTTGCCGCGATTACCGATGACGCGCTGGTGCGCCGCTACCGTTCGGAACTGGCCTCAACACTCAATCGCTAAAGACCACGCAGTGGGTGCCGTTATCTGTTAGTGCCGGCCGTACCTGGCGCATCGGATAAACAAGAGCAGAAAGCTGGAGGAGCTCCCACATGGGCAACCTGACCGTCAAGGCCAAACTTGGTCTGCTGGTTCTCATTTCGATCGGCACCTTGTTGCTGGTTGGCATTTCCGGCTGGGTCGGCATCAGCCGGGTCGGCAGCGCAATGTCACAACTGGGCGAAACGCAATTGCCCGCCGTTATCGCGCTCTCGGATGTTCGCAGCAACCAGTACGCGCTTTACGCCTACACGCTCGAAGCGGCAACCTGGGAGAAAGAGAAGTACGCCAACTCCCAGTTCAAGAACATCCTCGAACGCAAGGAAAAAGCGACCGCAGCACTCGACAAGGCGTTGAAAACCTACGCCGGCCAGAAACGCACGGAAGATGAGGAGAAGGCCTGGAAAACGCTTGAGCCGGGCCTCAAGCGCTGGCGCGAGTTCGACGTCAAGCTCAACGCGGTAATCACCGAACTGGGCAACAACGCCGAGTTCGAACACCAAGCCGAACTGTTCGAGAAGTACTACTTCTACGTGACCGACTGGAAGGATGCGCAGTACGCCGTCGAGCGCAACCTGAACAAGCTTGTCGAACTCAACGTCAAGTACGCCAAGGAAGCCAGCGACTCAGGCACGCTCTCGCGCAAAGCCGCTGTCGGCGCAATGCTCACCGTGTTCGCGATCGCGGTCGCCACCCTGCTCGCGCTGGGCTGGATCTTCTTCAAGAGCATCACCGGTGCGCTCGACAAGATGCGCCGCGCAATCACCTCAGTGGCCGCCAACAACGATTTCACGATCCGCGCCGACGTTACCAGCAACGACGAAACCGGGCAGACCGCCAAGGCTTTCAACCAGTTGCTCGAACAGATGCAGGAATCGCTGCGCGAGGTGCTGAACAACGCACAGAGCATCTCCGAAGCGGCCCACAAGGCATCCGACGCGGCGCAACAGGTATCCGACGCCTCGACGAGCCAGAGCGAATCAGCTTCGGCCATGGCATCGGCGATCGAAGAGATGACGGTCTCGATCAACCACATCACCGACAGTACCCGCGATGCCCAGCATCGCGCGCACGATGCCGGCAGCGCCGCCGACTCCGGCGCCACCATCATTGCCAAGACCAACAACGAGATGGATCAGATCGCGGGCACCGTGCAAACGGCAGGCGAGACCATCAACGATCTGGGCCGTCAGTCCGACAAAATCTCCGGGATCATGCAGGTGATCAAGGAAGTGGCGGACCAGACCAACCTGCTCGCGCTCAACGCCGCCATCGAGGCGGCGCGCGCCGGCGAACAGGGCCGCGGCTTTGCCGTAGTGGCCGACGAAGTGCGCAAGCTTGCCGAGCGCACGCGCAAGGCGACCGAGGAAATCAGCCAGATGGTCGTGACAATGCAGGGGTCGGCCCGCAACGCGGTCACCGGTATGGACTCCGTCGTCAGCCGCGTGTTCGAGGGCAAGGAATTGTCCGACCAGGCCGCCGCCCGCATGAACGAGATCCAGGGCTCGGCGGGCCAGGTCACCGACGCGATCAACGAGATCTCTGCGGCACTCAACGAGCAAAGCGCTGCGGCCCAGGATATCGCCCGCCAGGTCGAGCACGTCGCCCGCATGAGCGAGGACAACAGCTACGCGGCACAGGAAACGGCGCGCATCTCGCAGGAGCTGGACGCCTTTGCCTCTGCGCTGCGGGACGCTGCATCGCGCTTCAAAGTCTGACACGAGGCCCGAACCAACCCATCCAAAAGGAGGCCACCCATGCACAACCTCAGCATCCGGATCCGACTCGGCGTTCTGGTGTTGGTCGCGGTGCTCGCGGTGGTGGTGGCAGCGGTAGGCGGCTGGGTTGGGTTGCGGGCAATCGGCGGCACGCTGTCCGAGGTCACGCAACAGCAGATGCCAGGCCTCGTCGGCCTGCAACAGGTCCGCGCCGGTCAGGCTCAGGTGATCGAAGCCACCCTTGAGGTCGCGCTCAAGGAGCAGGACATGTATGCGCAGGAGTTCTTCAAGAACCTCATGCTCAACAAGGACCGCGCGTGGAAAGAGATCGACGCGGGCTGGAAGGCCTACGCCGCAGCGCCACGAGACCCGGACGAGGAAAAGGCCTGGGCAGCGCTGAAGCAACCGTTTGACGCCTGGCGCGAGCAGGACAGCGCGCTCAATGAGGTGATCGCAAGCCTCAGCACCAACGATCAGCCGGTCAAGCAGCGCGAGCTGTTCGAGACCTACTACAAGCTGATCGACACGCAGCGGGCCGCCGCCACGGTCGTGCGCGAACATCTGACCAAACTGCAAACCCTGAGCCTCAAGCGCATGGGCGAAACGCGCAATGATGCTACGGCGACCATTTCACGCTTCTCCGCCTTCGGCGCGCTGATCGCGATAGGTTCGATCGCTGTGCTGACCGCGCTGGCGTTCGTGATCGTGCGTGCCGTAGTGGGCTCGCTCGATGCAATTCGCAGCACCATCGTTGCCGTCGCCAACAACGGCGACTTCACCTTGCGCGCGCAAGTGCGAGCCACAGACGAGGCGGGCCAGACGGCAGCCGCGTTCAACCAATTGATCGAGCAGATGCAGGGCTCGCTGCGTGAAGTGCTGAACAACGCCGAGCGCATTGCCGACGCGTCGGACCGCGCATCAGGCGTTGCTCACCAGGTCTCAGAGGCCTCGTCCCGCCAGAGCGAGTCGGCTACCGCGATGGCTTCGGCGATCGTCGAAATGACGACTTCGATCAACCACATCACCGACTCAACGCACGACGCGCAACAGCGCGCGCAGGACGCGGGCAGCGCAGCCGACTCCGGCGCCACGATCATTTCGCAAACGAACAACGAGATGGACCAGATTGCCGGCACGGTACAAACCGCCGGTGAAACGATCAACGATCTCGGTCGTCAGTCCGACAAGATCTCCGGGATCATGCAAGTGATCAAGGAAGTGGCGGACCAGACCAACCTGCTCGCGCTCAATGCCGCCATCGAAGCAGCGCGCGCCGGAGAGCAAGGCCGCGGCTTTGCGGTGGTGGCCGATGAAGTCCGCAAGCTCGCCGAACGCACGCGCAAGGCGACTGAGGAGATCAGCCAGATGGTGCTGACCATGCAAAGCTCGGCACACGACGCTGTGGCCGGCATGGATTCAGTCGTGAACCGGGTGTTCGACGGCAAGAGACTATCGGATCAAGCGGCCGAGAGGATGAATGCGATCCAGGGCTCCGCCACCCACGTCAGCGCAGCGATCAACGAGATTTCTGCAGCACTGACGGAACAGAGCGCAGCCGCGCAGGAGATCGCGCGCAAGGTCGAGAGCGTCGCCCGGATGAGCGAGGACAACAGCGAGGCCGCACAAGAAACATCCCGCGTGGCCGAAGAACTCAAGCGCTTCGCCGGCGCACTGCGCGAAGCGGCCAATCGCTTCCGGGTCTAGCCGCGCAGCGGTTCAGGGCTGCGCGCGCATCAGATCAGCCACATCGCGCCCATCCACGCGAACACGCGCACGCAGCGCGCCGTTCTCGTCCGCGGAAACCGGGTCGATACTCACCGTACCACCGTCCAACAAGCGCTGCAGACGTTGGGCCGAATGTTCGTGGGTCAGGCCGGCGCTGGCTTCGGGGCCTAACCCCTCGACCACGATCTTGCGGCCATTGTGAAAGAAGGTCGAACCGTCCACTGCATAGGCGCGAATCGGCGCCGAGCGCGCCTTCACCGGTGATCCGTCGAGCGGGGTGCCGGAGTTCTCAAGCGAGCGCGCGTTGATCGGGCTCTTCGTCACGACCGTTTCAGCCGGTTCACCACACGGTTTCTTGACCTTGACCGCCTTGCCCTTGCGCTTGACGGTTTCGTAGCAAACCTTGGACTTGGCGGCGCTCGCCGACTTTGCCGTCGACTTGCTGGCCGAACTCTTGCCAGCCTTCGATTTCGTAGACGCCGACTTCCCCGACGCAGACTTTGCGGTGCTGGACTTCTTGCTGCTGGGTTTCGCAGACGTAGTGGTCGTCGTTTTTTTTGCGTGGGACTTGCTGGTGCTCGCGCCGGCGACGTTCGGCAGACCGGCTGCGCACAGGATCGCGACGCCGATCAGGCTGGCGGCAATCCGGAAACGGGGGGTACGGTTGGAGCTCACGCGTGACCTTGCCGGGCACGAGGCCCGCTCTGGGTTGAGTCGAGTCCGGCATTCTACCGCAGCACCGTTTTGCCCCCGCAGCGCGATACATCCTGACACGCTTGAAGCCAACCCCGCTTTCCGCCATAGTCCGCGCCTCCCGTTTTTCTGCAGCACATCCCGATGCTCCCGCCTATTGAATCCCGTCTCGCCGCTGAACTCGGCGCCCATCCACACCAAGTCGTTGCAGCCGTCGAGCTGCTCGACGCCGGTGCCACCGTGCCCTTCATCGCCCGCTACCGCAAGGAAGTCACCGGCGGGCTCGACGACACCCAGCTGCGCACACTGGAAGAGCGCCTGGGCTACCTACGCGAACTGGAAGACCGCCGCGCCGCGGTGATCGCCAGCATCGAGGAACAAGGCAAGCTCACACCCGCGCTGCGCGACGAGATCGAGCATGCGGAGACCAAGCAACGCCTGGAAGATCTCTACCTGCCCTACAAGCAGAAACGCCGCACCAAGGCGCAAATCGCACGCGAGGCCGGGATCGAGCCCCTGGCCGACGCCCTGCTCGCCGACCCGACGCTGGTACCGGAAACCGAGGCCGCCCGTTTCTTCAACGCCGAAGCCGGCTTCGCCGACACCAAGGCGGTGCTGGACGGTGCGCGCCAGATCCTGATGGAACGGTTCTCGGAAGACGCGACCCTGGTCGGCAATCTGCGCGAGTACGTCGAAGCGCACGGCGTCGTCGTATCGAACGTCGTCGAGGGCAAGGAAAACGACGGCGCCAAGTTCCGCGACTATTTCGACTATCGCGAGCCGCTCAAGGA
This sequence comes from uncultured Uliginosibacterium sp., assembly GCA_945957295.1. Classification (GTDB taxonomy): domain Bacteria; phylum Pseudomonadota; class Gammaproteobacteria; order Burkholderiales; family Rhodocyclaceae; genus Niveibacterium. The sequence continues at coordinate 4,897 of CAMFLH010000060.1, read as the reverse complement.
CATCCCGTCGCACCGCGCGCTGGCCCTCTTCCGTGGCCGCAACGAAGACATCCTGCGCGTGAAGCTCGTGCTGGATACCGATCCTGAAGACGGCAGCCGCCCGACCGAACCGAACCCCTGCGAGCGCCGCATCATGAGTGCAGCCGGCATACGCAACGAAAGCCGCGCGGCCGATCGCTGGCTGGTCGAGACCGCTCGCTGGGCCTGGAGCGTGAAGCTCTCGCTACACATTGAACTGGATCTGATGGGCGTACTGCGCGAGAAGGCCGAGGAGGAAGCCATCCGTGTTTTCGCCAAAAACCTGAAGGATCTGCTGCTCGCGGCCCCCGCCGGCCCGCGCGCCACGATGGGCCTGGACCCAGGCCTGCGTACCGGCGTGAAGGTGGCGGTGGTCGACACCACCGGCAAGCTCCTCGATACCGCAACGATCTACCCGCACGAACCCCGCCGCGACTGGGATGGCGCGCTGCATACGCTGGCGGTACTGGCAAAGAAGCACAACGTGCAGCTGATCGCGATCGGCAATGGCACCGCCAGCCGCGAGACCGACAAACTCGCCGGCGATCTGGTGAAGCAACTGCCGGAACTGCACATGACCAAGATCGTCGTGTCGGAAGCCGGCGCTTCGGTGTATTCAGCGTCTGAACTGGCCGCGAAGGAATTCCCGCAGCTCGACGTGAGCCTGCGCGGCGCGGTGTCGATTGCGCGTCGTCTGCAAGACCCGCTTGCCGAACTGGTCAAGATTGATCCGAAATCGATTGGCGTTGGCCTGTATCAGCACGACGTGAATCAATCGCGCCTCGCCAAGTCGCTCGACGCGGTGGTGGAGGACTGCGTGAACGCCGTCGGCGTCGACGTGAACACCGCATCGGCCGCGCTGCTGACGCGCATCTCCGGCCTCAACACGACGCTTGCGCAGAACATCGTCGCCCATCGCGACGCCCATGGCGCATTCCGCAATCGGGCCTCGCTGAAGGCTGTGCCGCGGCTGGGCGAAAAAACCTTCGAGCAGTGCGCCGGCTTCCTGCGTGTGATGAATGGCGACAACCCGCTCGACGCTTCGGCGGTGCACCCCGAAGCCTATCCGGTGGTCGAACGCATCCTCGCCGATGTGCAGCGCAACGTGCGCGAGATCATGGGCGACGCGAGCTTCATCCGTTCGCTTCAACCGGCGCGCTACACCGACGAGCGCTTCGGTTTGCCCACCGTGCAGGACATCCTCCGAGAGCTCGACAAGCCGGGTCGCGACCCGCGGCCCGAGTTCAAGACCGCCAGCTTTCGCGACGGCGTTGAAGACCTGAAGGATCTTGTCCCGGGCATGATGCTCGAGGGCGTGGTCACCAATGTCACCAACTTCGGCGCCTTCGTCGACGTCGGTGTGCATCAGGATGGCCTGGTGCACGTCTCCGCGCTATCGAACAAGTTCGTCAAGGACCCTGCCGAAGTCGTGAAGGCCGGCGACATCGTCAAGGTGAAGGTGCTTGAGGTGGATGTCGCCCGCAAGCGCATCGCGCTGACGATGCGCCTCGCCGATGAAGTCAACGCCAGCCGCAAGCCCGATGGCGGCGATCGTCGCAACAGCGCGCCCGCACGTCCGCCGCGTCGCGATGAAAAGCCCGCCGCCGCCAACGCCTTTGCAAGCGCGTTTGCCAAAGCCCTGAAGCGCTGACCCGCTTCACACCGACCAACCCGCCAGGCGGTATCCGCCGCCCGGCGCGCGTCGCCTAAAATGAACGGGCAGACTTGCCCGGAGCCACCCCATGCTGAGTTATCGCCACGCCTTCCACGCCGGCAACCACGCCGACGTGCTCAAGCATTTCGTCGAAGTCGAATTGCTGCGCTATCTGAACCAGAAGGAAAAAGCCTGGTGGTATATCGACACCCACGCCGGCGCGGGCGCTTACGAACTGGATCGTGGCTACGCGGCGCAGAATGCCGAGTTCGAGAGTGGCATCGCACGCATCATCGACGCACCGGACCTGCCGCCCGCCCTTGGTGCCTATGTCGATCTGGTACGCCGCTTCAATGGTCCGGGTGCACTGAAGCACTACCCCGGCTCGCCTTGGTTCGCCGCAGAACTGATGCGCGAACAGGACCGCATGCGGCTCTTTGAGCTCCACCCCGCCGACGCCGACTTGCTGGCCGGGAACTTCGAGCCGCTCGCCAAGCAACTGATCATCGACCGCGCCGATGGCTTTAAGGGGCTGAAAGCCTTTCTGCCGCCGCCACCGCGTCGCGCACTGGTACTGATCGATCCGCCCTATGAGGTAAAAACCGACTACCGCACTGTCGTCAGCACGCTGCAGGACGCAATGCAACGCTTTGCCACAGGCACTTACGCCGTGTGGTATCCGCTGTTGCAGCGGCCCGAGTGCCATGAATTGCCGCGGCAACTGAAGGAACTGCCGGCTAAGTCCTGGCTCCATGTCACGCTGTCGGTGCACAAACCCGCGCTAAGCGGGCTCGGCATGCACGGCAGCGGCCTCGTGGTGCTCAATCCGCCGTGGACGCTCGCGGACACCTTGAAGCAGACTATGCCCTGGCTCGTCGGCAAACTGGCGCAGGACACCCACGCGCGCCACCAACTCGAAACCGGCGGCGCCGAATAGCCGCTGCAACCGACATCGCCCCCCCTATTCGCGGCGCAACGCCGGCACAAAAGACAGGTCCTAGAAAAGCAAAACGCCCGGCAAGCCGGGCGTTTGATTTAGCGAGTCCGCAACGACTTATTCGGTCGGGCGGATGTTCGCAGCCTGCTTGCCCTTCGGGCCTTCAACGATGTCGAAGGTCACGCGTTGGTTTTCAGCCAGGGTACGGAAACCCTTCGACTGAATTGCGGAGAAGTGGGCAAAGAGGTCGTCGCCACCACCATCGGGGGTGATGAAGCCGAAACCTTTGGAGTCATTGAACCACTTGACGATACCAGTTGCCATGTCGATGCGTCCTCGAATCGAAAAATAACTATTTTGTGGGGCTGGCGGCCCCGTTGGCACGGAATTCAGGGAGGCAAAGCCGACGAACATTCACCGTCTTGGGAACGGCTGGGTCACGCGCAATTCAAGAACCTGGAAATCCTGCTCGAATCATTATGGATGCACTATGGCCGAAACGGCAACTGTTTACGCCCGATCAGCGATAATTGCGTGATTTTCTTCCCGACTCCGCGCACCAACGTGATCACGATTTACGGCATCAAGAACTGCAACAGCATGAAAAAGGCCTTCGACTGGCTCGCTGCCAACCACGTCGATTACGGCTTTCACGACTACAAGAAGTCCGGCATCGACGCGGCAACGCTGCAAACCTGGGCCAGGCAGGTCGGATGGCAGAAACTGCTGAACACGCAGGGTTTGACCTGGCGCGGCCTCGACGCAAGCGAGAAGAGCGATGTCGATGAAGCGAAGGCAATTGCCTTGATGGTCGCAAAGCCCAGCCTGATCAAACGCCCGGTCATCAGCGGCGGGCGCGGCCTGGTTGTCGGCGTCGATGAGGCAGCGTTTGCCCAAGCCCTGAAGGATTGATGATGGACCACACTCAACGTTTTCTATTCGAGGATCTCGACATTCGCGGCTCACTCGTGCAATTGGGGCCGGTGTGGCAAAAGATTCAACGAGGCCGCGACTACCCTGACGCAGTTCGTTCATTGCTCGGCGAAATGGCTGCAGTTACCGCAATCATCGCTGGCAATCTCAAGACACCGGGGCGAATCACCTTCCAGCTTTCCGGCCACGACGCTGTGTCGCTGCTCGTGATTGACTGTGGCGAGACCTTGAATCTGCGCGGCTTCGCAAAATCCGAGGGGCCCGTCATCGGTAATTCGATCAGCGAATTGCTAGGCGACGGCCGGCTGCTGCTTTCGCTGGATGTGGAGGGCATGCAACAGCCCTACCAGAGCTACGTACCGCTTGAAGGCGAAACGATCGCCGCCGTGTTCGAGCATTACCTGCAGCAATCGGAACAAGCGCCGGCGGCACTCTTTCTCGCCGCCGATGGCGAGCATGCTGCGGGGCTCTTCCTGCAGAAGCTGCCGGGAGCCGACGACAAAGATGCCGACGGCTGGCGACGGGTGCACGGCCTCGCGCAAACCATCACCTCGGGCGAACTACTCTCGCTCGATGCCTCAGTGCTACTGCAGCGCCTGTTTCACGAGGAGACGCTACGGGTATTCGACCCGAAACCGGTTACCCACAACTTCCCGGCGGACTGGGACAAGATCCGGGCAACCTTGCGTGCGCTCGGGCGCGAAGAGATCGAGCATCTGCTCGCAGAACACGGCGAAGTCGTCGTATCGGACGACCTGTCGAACCATGAATACCGCTTCAGCGCCGACGAGGCACGAGCACTCTTCGACAGCCCGCCCACAAACCTGCATTGACGGATTCAACGAGCGACCGCAAATCCGCCGGCGCAAGCCGGGTCCGATGGTAAACTTTCGACAAAATTACCGGTACATGACAGGCATGCAGGCCAATCGCAGCAACGGCAAGACGATTGAATTCAAAGGCGGAACGCTTCAGGCCATGACGGCCGTGGTTCGCGACGCGAACGTGATGAAACTTGCCGACGCCATGCATGCAATGCTTGGCGGCATGGGTGAGTTCTTTGCTGGCGAACCCACGGTGATTGACGTGTCCGGTACGGCACTACCCGAACGCATGGACTGGGCTGGCGTTGCCAGCCTGCTGCGGCGCTACGGCTTGCAGCCGGTCGCCGTGCGGGGCGCACCTGAACAACATGCCGACGGCGCACGCAAAGCCGGGCTGGCGGTTCTGCCGCCGGATGCAGGTAAGCCGTCTTCGGCCGCGAGCCGCCTCAGCACTGCGGACACACCGCCGCCTGAAGCCCCTGCGGCGGCAACAAAAGTCGAACCTCCGCCGACCGCCGGTGGGCGCACGAT
>CAMFLH010000059.1 GCA_945957295.1 uncultured Uliginosibacterium sp. | reverse complement strand
ACCTAGGATGGAAAGACCGCGATTTTAGCGCGAGCGCCCGGCTTGGCGGCGATTCGGGCGCCCGCCGCGCGTTAGGGGCTCAGCGGCAGTTGAAGTTCAGCAGAGCGGGGTCGGCACCTGCGAGCACGCGGCCGCTGGTGATTAGCTCGCAGATCTGTGGCGCGGGTTCGATCCGACGCGTCAGCATCAGCCGGCTACCGTCGTAGCGACAGCCGATCCAGATGCCGCGCGCGGCCGCCGTGTCGAAGCGCCACAACTGCTGTTGCCCGCCGTGGCTGCTCTCGGGCTTGAGTTCGGCGCCCTCGGACGGCGGCCCGTCGAACACGGAAATCCCGATCAACCGCTGCGCCTGGCGCATCGGCACGACCGACCAGCCCTCCGGCGCGGCGGCCAGGCTTTGCTGGCTTTCAAGCGTGGCGGGGCAAGTGGGTGCTGCGGATGCGGCCAGCGCGTGCAGGACCAGCGCTGCGACAAGCACGCGCGCCTTCACAGCCGCCTCAACAGCAAGGTCGCCAGAAGTGACAGCAGCACCGTCATGCCCAGCGCGATACGGATCTCACGGCCGCCCAGGCGCAGGCGCAGGTCGCCCGGCAAACCGCGCGGAAAACGCGCCCGCAACCAGCCGTCGAACACGCCGGATACCACCGCCAGCAATACGATCACCAGCAACCATTTGATCATGGCTTACTCCGTCGTCCGAGCGATACCGCGCCGTACGGAAGAGTGGGATGATGTGCACATGCAACATCGGAGACGGGAATGATCACGCTGTACACCTGGGCAACGCCAAACGGCCGCAAGGTCTCGATCATGCTGGAAGAGTGCGGGCTGCGCTACTCGGTGAAGCCGATCGACATCAGCCGCGGCGATCAATTCGACCCGGCGTTCCTCGCCCTGAACCCGAACAACAAGATTCCGGTGCTGGTCGACGATGAGGGTCCGGACGGCGTGCCGATCACGCTGTTCGAATCCGGTGCGATTCTCGTCTATCTTGCCGCCAAGACTGGAAAGCTCCTGCCCATCGACGACCGTGGCCGCTTCGAAGCCCTGCAGTGGCTGATGTTCCAGATGGGCGGACTGGGACCGATGCTGGGTCAGGCCCACCACTTCCTGCGTTTCGCGCCGGAGGCGGTGCCGTATGCGATGAAGCGCTATTCTGACGAAGCGCGGCGACTCTACAGCGTGATGGAGGGGCGATTGGCGCAGCATGAATGGCTCGCAGCCGATACCTACACGATTGCCGATATCGCAGCCTTTCCATGGATCGATCGCCACGACTATCAGCAGATCGATCTCGCCGACTATCCCAAGGTGCAGGCTTGGCATGCGCGCATTGCGCAGCGCCCCGCGGTGCAACGTGGCATGAAGGTGCCGGCATGAACGTGCGCGCACCGACCTCACTCGAAATACTGAGCGCCTTGCCCGCTGCGGGCGCCGACAGCGACAAGCCGCCGCTGCTCTTCGTGCATGGCGCCCACGCAGGCGCGTGGTGCTGGCAGGAACACTTCCTGCCGTACTTCGCCGAACGTGGCTGGGCAGCGCATGCCGTATCGCTGTCCGGCCACGGCGGTAGTCCTGGACGTGAGTACCTCGACGCGCTATCGATCGACGACTATGTGCGCGACCTGCGCGAGGCGATCGCGAGCCTGCCGGCGTCGCCGGTGTTGATCGGCCATTCGATGGGCGGTTTCGTCGTGCAGAAACTGCTCGAAACGCAGCCGGCGCCCGCTGCAGCGCTAATGTGCGCGGTGCCGCCGGGCGGCATGTGGTCATCCGCGCTGGGGTTGGCGATCCGGCGTCCTGGCCTGCTCTTTGATCTGAACCGGCTCGCCGGTGGCGGCAATATCGGGCCGCGCGCGCTGGTCGAAGCCATGTTCCATCAGCCCTTGCCGAGCGAGCTTCTGGAGCGCTACTTCCTGCAGATGCACGGTGAGTCGCAACGCGCGATCTGGGACATGCTGGGCTTTGCGCTGCCGCACCCGAACCGGCGCAACTGCGCGCATGTGATGGTGATGGGCGCGGCGGACGATGCGCTGATCCCGGTTGCCGGCGTGCGCCAGACGGCCAGCCTGTGGGGCGTGGAGCCCATGATCGTGTCGGACATCGGCCACGGCATGATGCTGGAGGCGGGCTGGCGCGCCGCCGCCGATCCGCTTGCGGCCTGGCTCGACAACTTAGCTATCTGATCACCAATACAGCGCCTGCGAAAGGCGCTGTATTCCCGCTTGTCGCTTTCTCGCAACATTGCCCGTTTGGCCCGCAGATCCGGTCACTATTGGCTTGCAGGCACATCGACTGTGGAACTTCGTGAAAAAAATCGCGTCGATGCAACGTCGCGCCTCAACTTTTTCGGGGTTTGAACGTTCATTGCAATCAAGGGCTCCGTAAAAGAGCCCGGCACAAGGGGTGTGTCCGCCGGCATTGCTAGGCGGACATGGGTTGGGGGCAACCCAGACAGAGGGCGAGACGGTGATGATCATGGATATGGCAACAGGCAGGCTGCTCGACGAATTCGGGCAATTCGCGGAAGAAGTCCTCAACGCAAGCGGCTTGCCGCAGGCACTGGTGGAGCAGCTCGGTCTGCAGCCGGTGCATGCCGCACAGCGGGTGCGAGACCTGCCGCCGGGCGACCCGGACGATTTCCTGCGCCAGATTTACCGCAGCCAGGAATGAGTGCGCTTGTGGCTTCAGGCGGTGCCCGCCAAGGGTGAGCACCGCGGCCTCAGGCGAAGGCAGTGCCTTGTTGGCGCGCGTAGAGGCGGCGCTTGCGCCGCTGCATGCGGCCGTTGCACCGTGTCGCCTGTGCTTGGGTGATCTGCAACTTCAGATTGAACGCAGCGTGCCGGCCGACTGCGAGACGACGCTCGCATGGTCGGTGCAGGATGCCAGCCGTGCCGGTGTGCGGGTACTTGCGTTCATCGCCGAAGCAGACGCGCCGCGCCCGTCTGCGCGGGTGAGTATTGTCTACACCCTGGCGGATGCGGCGAGCGGTAAGCCGGCGCTGCTCGACGCCGACACCTCTGCGCGGCTCGCAACGCTCCGCGGCTGATTCTGCTTACCAGCGCGACGCGTGATCTTCTGTTACGCCCAGCACGGCGCTGACTTCCATGCGTGCCGAGCCCGGCACCCCGATGTGCCCCGAGAAACAACCTATCGCCTGCACGAAGCGGCTCGCGACGATGCCGAAGTTCTTGTTGCCCCGATGCAGGCCTTCCGGCACGAAACGCAGTTGGGTGTTGCCGCAGTGCGAACGGATCTGCCACGGCGCGAGTGGATCCGCGGCGTTGTAGTCGAATTGCACTGGCCCGAGCTTGTATGGCTGGCCTTCGAGCCACACGATGTTCTCCGCATCCTCCATGTAGCCGGCTTGCAGGTTGAATCCGCAGCCATCCGCATGGGCGGAGGCCCAGTTCCAGCGTGTGTCGTGCGCGAGCAGCCCGTCCGAATGATCGATGCTCGCGTGGCAGGCGCGCAGGTCCAGCGTCGTGTCTGCGGCGCGCAGCCGCCCATTTGCTGGTATCGCGCTGGTCTTGTGCGTGCAGTGCGCGAGCAGATTGGCCGGCGCGACGATGCAGGCGGGTACCGGCATCGCGCCAAGATCCAGTTCGGCGTCGAGTTCGAGGCGGCGGCTACGGACGGAAACCTGCATCTTGCCGCCCGCCGCATGCATGTCGATGCGCAGGCCGGGCAGGTGCGCGGCGGCGTCTGACAGCGGTTGCGCAACGCGCGCCGCGTGCGGCAGCCCATCCCGTGCGATCGACACGAGCTGCTTCTGTCTGCGCAGGAAAGCGTAGGCGAAACCGTGCGCGGCCCAGCCTAGATCGACGACCGCGATGCCGACGAAGACGTCCGGGTGCGCAAACGCGATGTACTGCCAACGCTTGTGCCGAAGCCGAAAATCCAGCCAGCCGGGGCTTCGCGGCTGCCGCAACGCACGCCAGTCCACCCCGGGCATGCATCCAGCCCAGGCGCCGAAGTGCGGTGCGTCGTCCGGCGTTAGCAGCGCCGGGGGCGGGCCGCTCAGCGGCTGTGCCGGCTCAGAGCGCATGCAGCCGGTCTGCTCGCATGAAGCCGCGCAGCGGGCCGGCGATTCCGCGCCCGATCGCCAGCACTTTGAAAAGTTCGCCCATCTCGTGGGGCGCGATCAGGCGCTGCGCGGCCCTTGCGGCGCGGATGTAGTCGGCATTCTCGGTCGGGCCGCGCGCAGCAACGCGATCGAGTAGCCCGCAGTTGAGCAGGAAGGCGCCCTGGTCGATGTAGCCCAGCACATCCAGGCCTGCGTCGTAGGCGGCATCGGCGGTCGCGGTGAAATCGACGAAACTGGTGATGTCGGTCAGACCCGGCCAAAGGAAGGGGTCGGGATGCGCGCGGTGGCGGTAGTAGCAGATCAGCGTGCCGGTGCTGCGAGAGGGCAGGTAGTACTCGCGCTGTGGGTAACCGTAGTCGACCAGCAGCATCACGCCGCGTGTCAGTCTGCGCGCCCACTCGGCGACCCAGGCGCGCGATGCGAGGCAGATTTCGCTGACGTATTCACCGACTGTCGGCATGGGCGCTGGCAGGGCGGCGGCTGCCCGTGCGAGCTCGCCGGTGGCGGGGCGGTCGGCCCAGCGCAGGCCGTCCTGCCACGTCACGCCGCGTTGGAACACGGCATCGTCGCGCCAGACGGCCAGTTCCACCGGCATCACGTCGAGCACTTCGTTGGCGATCACCACGCCATCGAAGTTGTCAGGAAGTGTGTCGATCCATTCGACGCGATCGACCAGCGCGGGCACCTTCTGTTGCAGGGTGTCCTGCTGGCGGGCACGCAGTTCGCCCGAGAGCTCGAGTATCCGGTAACGCTCGGGCGGTTGCCCCAATTCAGCCAGCGCCGCGAGCAGATCGGCCGCCAGCAGGCCGGTGCCGGCGCCGACTTCCAGCACTTGCGCGGCGGTGTGTTGAAGAAGGTCTGCGATCTGCGTGGCGAGCGCCTGGCCGAAAAGCGGCGTGAGCTCCGGCGCGGTGATGAAGTCGCCGCCGGGGCCGAACTTGCGCGCACCGCCGCTGTAATAGCCGAGCCCGGGGCTGTAGAGCGCCAGCGCCATGTAGTCGGAAAAGGGAATCCAGCCGCCGGCTTCGTCGATGGCGGCGCGGATGCGTTCAAGCAGCGCTGTGCTGGCCGCGAGTGCGTCGGGCGAAGGGGGCGGGAGCTGATCGGGGCGTTCTGCAGTCATCGGCGAATTCTACCGCCGGCCCCGCCCGAGGCGATTTACTGCGTGCCGCTCTCCGGCGAGCCCTGCCACGCGTAGTCCATCTGCCTTGCAGTGCGCACTGCGAGCGAGCGGTCGGCGAGCCGCGCGACAAGGTAGAGGCTCATGTCCAGCCCGGCCGAGATGCCGGCCGAGGTGATGATCGGCCCATCGTCTACGAAGCGTGAATCGGTTACGACATGCGTATTCGGATAGCGGCTGCGTAGCGCGGCGACATCTTCCCAGTGGGTAGTGCAGCGTCGGCGATCGAGCAGGCCCGCTTCGCCGAGCAGGAAGGCGCCGGTGCACACCGACGCAATGCGGCCGTTGCGAGCAGCTTGTGCACCGACCCAGCTGATGACTTCGGGGCGCTCAAGCTCCGCATCCACCACGCCGCCCGGCACCAGCAGCAGACCCAGCGGCGGATGGTCGTCGATACGGTGTGGAACGTTGACCCGCAAACCGCCGCGTGCCCGGATGGTGGGTTCGCGGCCGATCAATGCGGTGGTGAATGGTGGTGGTGCGCCGGGATGCAGGCGCGCGAACACGCGGCTGGCTGTGGAGAAGACCTCAAGCGGACCGGCGAAATCGAGAATCTCGACCTCGTCGAACAGGTAGAGCCCGATGCACAGCGTCATCACACACTCTCCAGCCACAGTGGGGGGATGCGGCAACGACGATTGTTGCATGTTCTGCTGCACTGCGTCAGCTTACATTTCGCAAGCCATTCCGGTTGGACCATCGCCCCTTCGACATGCGATGATTCGGAAATGATTCAAGATACTCCAATGGCATATTTGTGCGATCGTCGCTCAATATCCATGCGGGTCTCGAAGGGGGCACGCGTTTCGCGCCAGGCTGGGGGCGAGGCGGTCGATCAGCGCGCGGTGGTGCGCTCGCGCCGCACTCTGGCAAAGGTGTTTCCGGTAAGCCGCAGCGAGCGCGTTGGCGTGCGACGCACGCCTGTCTGCCCGATATCGGAGGGTACGCAAGGATGAATGCACCCAACGAACCGCTTGTCTTACCGCGTGTGCCCGCAGCCTTGGCCAATCGGGGCTGCGGCTGGCGGGTGCTGGTCTTCCTTGGCAACGACCTCGCGCGGGCCAGGCAGGATTTGCGCGCGTTTGCGCGCTTGCGTGGCGAATTCGCCAAGTCTGGCGCCGACGTGGTGGCGGTGACGCCGTTTGGTGAAATGGGGCAGCGCCTGATGACGCGGGGTTTGCGGGCCGATCAGCGATTGCCGATGGCGGAAGACCTCTTTGGTCTTTGGTCACGCCATGCGGGCCTGGATGCCGATGAACGCGCTGCCGTCATCCTTTCCCCTGAGGGCGTTGTGGCGGCCAAGCTCGATACTGCCGCTGGGGCAGCCGCAGTGTGCGACGCCCTGGCGGTTTGCGTTCCTTAACGGATCGCTTCGACGCCGGTCACGTAGTAGCCGGTGTCACCGAAGCAGGTCGAGGGAATGCCGACGTGTTCGTCGTAGTGCAGCGTCACCTGCTTGCCAAGCACCTGATTGATCTGCTCGGCCACCTTGTCGTCCGGCACCGTGAAGTGGAACTTCTCCGGGAGCGCGCCGGGGATCGCCAGCATTTGTAGCTCGCCCTCCCAGGTTTTGCAGATCCAGCCTTTGCGTGAGAGCTTGAGCACGTAGCCGGCGCGTTCGCCGCTCGAATAGGCGAAGTTGAGTACCGCTACGGTGTAGAGCACGGCGCTGCCGACGAGAACGAGCAACAGAATCAGGGCCCATTTGCGCACGCTGCGCACCGTTTTGTCTCGGTTAGACGGAATGGAGGTGTCCATGACTTTTCAGGCAGGTAGGCGTAGGAGGCAAGGATAGCAGGCGGAATTCATGCTGGCATCGGCAGGCTGCGTCGGAGCTGTATGGCCTCCGCAACATGGCTTGCGCCGACGCGCTCGCAGCCGGCCAAGTCGGCAATGGTGCGTGCCACTCGCAGCAGCCGGTGGGTGCCGCGCGCCGAAAGCCCAAGATGCGCGATTGCGCTGGCGAGCAGGCGGGCGCCCGCGTCATCGGGGCTGCAGTGGTGTTCCACGCCGGGTGCGTCGAGGGCCGAGTTCGGCCGCCCCTGGCGTGCGCGCTGCACCGCATCGGCGCTGACGACGCGCTGCCGTACCACGGCGCTGGTTTCTCGCGGCATGCCGGCGCGCAGCTCGGTCGCCGGCACCGCTGCGACCTCCAGCACCATATCGATGCGGTCCAACAGCGGGCCGGAAAGCCGGCCGCGATAGCGTGCAACCTGATCTGGCGTGCAGCGGCAACGACCGTTGTCGCTACCGTGGTGGCCGCACGGGCAGGGATTCATCGCCGCAACAAGCTGGAAGCGGGCCGGAAAATCCGCTCGCCGCGCTGCCCGCGACACGGTGATATGGCCGGTTTCGAGCGGTTCGCGCAGGCTCTCCAGCACGCGCCGGTCAAACTCGGGAAGTTCGTCCAAGAACAGGACGCCGTGGTGCGCGAGCGAAATCTCGCCCGGGCGCGGACTCGCACCACCGCCAACCAGCGCGGCGGCCGAGGCGGAGTGATGCGGTGCGCGCACCGGCCGCACCGCCCAGCGCGCCGGATCGAAGCCGCCATCGATCGACTGAACCGCCGCAGCTTCCAGCGCTTCGCCTTCGCTCATCGGCGGCAGGATGCCGGGCAGCCGCTGCGCCAGCATCGACTTGCCACTGCCCGGAGGGCCATACATCAGCAGTGAATGTCGCCCCGCGGCCGCGATTTCGAGCGCGCGCTTTGCACTCTGCTGGCCGCGCACATCAGCGAGATCCGGGTAACTGGGCGCGGCCACGGCATGCGTGCCGCCGGCGACCGGGTCCAACAGGTGTTGCCCATTCAGGTGCGCCACCACTTCGAGCAGGCTGCGCGCTGCGAAGACGCTCGCATCAGCGACCAGCGCGGCTTCACCAGCGTTATCCGCCGGCAGCACCAGGCGTCGGCCGGCGCGGCTGGCAGCCAGGGCCATCGCAAGTGCGCCACGCACCGGGCGCAGGCGGCCATCGAGCGAGAGTTCGCCGGCGAACTCGATACCGTCGAGCGCGCCGCTGCGGATCTGGCCGGAGGCAGCGAGGATGCCGAGCGCGATCGGAAGATCGAAACGCCCACCTTCCTTCGGCAGATCGGCCGGCGCCAGGTTGGCCGTAATGCGACGTTGCGGAAACTCGAACTGGCAGGTTTGCAGTGCGGCGCGCACCCGGTCGCGCGATTCGCGCACTTCCGCTTCCGGCAGCCCGACCAGCGAAAAACCCGGCAGGCCATTCGCGAGATGCACCTCGGCGACGACTTCTGGCGCAGCGATGCCGTCGAGCGCGCGGCTGGCGACACAGGCAAGGCTCATGATGACTCCGGCATGGGGATGCAACGAGTCTAGCGATCGTCGCGGCAGCGTCCATAATGAAAACTCGCGCGGCGCGTCACCAGTCACGCCGCGGTGTGGGTGCAGACCGGGAGGGGCTTGCGACATGCGTTCGGTTCAGCGTGGAAGGTGTCTTCTGCTTGTGCGCGGGGTATTGCTGCTGCCCATCGTTGTGCTGGGGTCCGCCGCCTTGGCCGATGGCCTGCGTGTCGCCGGCAGCGGCTTCGGCGTCGCGGCGCCGGAGATGGACTTCACCCGCCTGCTGCGGCCGGGGGCGGATGATGGCGATCTGCCGACACCGGGTCGTACCAGCCTGCGCTATGCACTGCTGGATCAACCGGGCTGGCATGCCGGCCTGGGTGTGAGTGCGTGGGAGACGACGCCACTGACTGCACCCCTGTTTGCGCAGAGTGGCTATGTGCCGCTCTTGCACGCGTTCGGCGAATACCGGTTCTGGCGCAGCTTCCGCCTTGCCGGCGATGTGGATGCCTTTGGCGGCACGCAAGGGCGCGGTGTGGATGCCGGTATGCGGCTCTCGTACGACTTCAGCCCTGCCTGGTCAATCTCCGCGGCCTATCGCTTGCATCGCGAGGATCGCGCGCCGGGTTTCGACCTGATCGACCAGGGCAGCCTCAGTTTCGGTACCCGTCTGCGCTTCTGATCCCAGCCTGAACGCCGCGTCCGGCAGCGGCGTGAGAGCATGCGGCTGTCGCCGCCATGCAGGGTTTCTTTGTCATGCCTACTCCGCCCACCGTCCGCAGCATCCTGATCGACTTGTTGCGCCCCTATCGCACCCGCATCGCGGTGGCAGCAATCGCCTTGGTACTCGCCGCGAGCGCGATGCTGGGGGTGGGGCAGGGCCTGCGCGCGGTGATCGACCGTGGTTTCTCGGCCGGCGACCCCGCCTGGCTGGATCGCGCGCTGGCCGCGATGTTCGGCGTTATTGCGTTGCTTGCTGCGGCAACCTGGCTGCGCTTCTACAACGTCAGCTGGCTTGGTGAGCGGGTCACGGCTGATCTGCGTCGCAAGGTGTTCGATCATTTGCTCAGCTTGCCGCCGTCTTGGTTCGAGAGCGGCCGTACCGGCGATGTGATTTCTCGCCTCACCTCCGACACCACGCAACTGGAGAACGTAATCGGCTCCAGCGTGTCGATCGCGCTGCGCAACGCGCTGCTGTTGGTCGGCGGGCTCGTCATGCTGTTCACCACCAGCACCAAGCTCACCCTGCTGGTCATCGCCGGTGTGCCCTTGGTGGTGGCGCCCATCGTTCTGTTTGGGCGAAGGGTTCGCACCTTGGCACGTGAAAGCCAGGACCGCGTGGTCGAGCTCGGCAACCGTATCGACGAAACGATTCACGAGATCCGCATCGTGCAGGCCTACGGCCACGAGGCGGCTGACCGTGCCGACTTCGGCGCGCGGGTCGAGCGCGGCTTCGCTACTGCGCGCCGCCGTATCGCCGCGCGCTCGGCGCTGATCGTGGCGGTGATGGTGCTCGTGTTTGGCGCGATCGCCTTCATTTTGTGGATCGGCGGCCACGATGTGCTCGCCGGCCGGCTCACCGGGGGCAAGCTGTCGGCCTTCGTTTTCTATGCCGCGATGGTCGCCGGCAGTGTCGGCGCGCTGTCGGAGGTGTGGGGCGACCTGCAGCGCGCACGCGGCGCGACCGAGCGGCTGATGGAACTGCTTGCTACCGCGCCCGAAGTGGCGCCGCCCGCCCAGCCAGTGCCTTTGCCGCCCGCGCGTGGCGAAGTGCGTTTCGACGCTGTCGATTTTCGCTATCCGAGCCGGCCGGATACCGCTGCGCTCGATGCGTTCAGCCTGGACGTCTCTCCGGGCGAAACGGTTGCGCTGGTCGGCCCCTCGGGAGCCGGCAAGACCACGGTATTCCAACTGCTGCTGCGCTTCTACGATCCGCAGGCGGGGCGCATCACGATTGATGGCGTGGCGCTCGATGCGGCCGACCCGCTTGCGATCCGTGCGCGCATCGCGCTGGTCTCGCAGGAGGCGGTGATCTTCGCGGCGAGCGTGCTGGAGAACGTGCGCTACGCGCGGCCAGATGCCACGCTCGCCGAGGTGCAAGCGGCCTGCGTCGCGGCTTATGCCGATGGGTTCGTGCGCGAGTTGCCGCAGGGTTACGACACCGATCTGGGTGAGCGCGGAGTCAAGCTCTCCGGTGGGCAGCGGCAACGTATTGCGATTGCGCGGGCGATCCTTGCCGATCGGCCGATCCTGTTGCTCGATGAAGCGACTTCTGCGCTCGATGCCGAGAGCGAACGCATGGTGCAGGCGGCGCTGACGCACCTGATGCGCGGCCGTACCACGCTGGTGATTGCACACCGGCTCGCCACCGTGCAGCAGGCCGACCGCATCGTCGTGATGGAGCACGGCCGCATCGTTGAGCAGGGCAATCATGCGGCCTTGATCGAGGCCGACGGGCTCTACGCCCACCTCGCCCGGCTGCAGTTCAGCGCCTGAGGTGGGCGACTACCCGGCTGCGCTGGGCGCCACCGGTGCCTCTGGTGTTGTCTCGGGCACCTTGTCGGCAGGTTTGCTGCGCACTGGTGCCGGCCGCGGCGGCGCGGCCTGCCAGTCGAGCGCGTAGCGCGGATCGCGCAGGGGGCCGCTGAGGCGCACCGGCACCGTGACGCCGCGAAGGCCGATCAGGTCGCGCGGTATTGGCCCCTGCGACTGCACTGCGGTACGCACCAGCCAGTCGAGTTGGCCGTCGGCGAGCCGCAGTTTGCCGCCGCCGCCCATGCGTACCCAGGGGGTGCGGGCGGCGAGTTCACTGCATTCCGCTTCACCGCCGCCAAAGCGGCAGTGGGTGCCGAATTCCTCGAAGCTCTGCTGTTCTCGCGCGGCGTGGCGGCGTTCGGCGGCGCCACGGTCCTTCAGTGCCGGCCGCACTGCGCGCAGGAAGTCGTCCAGCGCGAGGCCGTTCCACTGCGCAGGGCGCAGTGAGAACTGTGCCTCGCCGCTGAGGCTGTGCGCGATGGTGGGCCAATCCGGCCCGTTCGCCTGGACCGAGCAGCGGCCTGAAACGCTGCCGCGCAGCGGCCAGCTGCGCTTGAGCTCTTGTGCCAGCGCAGTGAGTTCGATGCCGCTGTAGCGCCCATCCAGAGCAAGACTGCGATTGGCGGTGTCGTAGCGGGCGCTGCCGCTTAAATCCCCACCGTAGGTTTTGAGTGCCAGCGTGTCGAAGCTGACTGCGCCATCACCGGTCTGCAGCTGTGCGCTGACTGCGCTGCCTTGCAGCGGCCCGATCCGAAGCGCCGCAATGTTCAGCTGACCATCGCCGCGCAGGTGAGCGACCGGCGCAAGCAGCGCGCTGGCACCGTCGAGGCCAAGCGCCTTGCTGATCCGCCCGGTGTCGACGCGTTCGGCGTCCACCACGAAATGCCATGGCACTGCGCGGGATTGTTCGTACTGGGCCTGCAACTGCATCGCGCTGTCGGCGACACGGATCCGCAAGTGCGTATCGACACGCCCGCCCAGCAAGGAGCTTGCAGCGCTGCCACTCACGGTGGCGGTCCAAGCCCCCTCGGGTGCGCCGGGTGCGGCGCTGCGCCAGCGTGCGTCGATCGCATCGAGCTCGACGCGGCCGTGCTGCGGGCGATAGGCAATACGGGCGTTGAGTTGGCCGCTGGTGAGGCGTTGCCCACCCTGGCTGCGGAAGGTCGCGCGCAACGGTTCGCCGGGGAAGTCCGCCGTGCGGGGCGCGATCGACGCAGTCTCGAAACTGGCTTCGGTGCGTTCGCTGCCATCGGTAAGCTGCAAGGTCGCCTTCACCGCTTGCAGCGCCAGCGCCTCGTTCTGACTGGCAAGGCGCTCGGCGCTCGCCTGCACGTGCAGCTTGCCGGTACCAAGTCGCCCCTTGGCTTGCATCACGATGCCCTGAAGTGCCAGCGCGTTGCCTTGGTCGCCACGGCCGCTGCGGATCTGCACTTCGCCGTCTACGCTGGTGGCGCCCCAGGCATCGCCCCGGAAGCCGAGCGTTGCCGATTCGATGTCGTAACCCTTGCTGTCGAGCAGGTAGGCCAGATCCAGCGTGAGTCCGCCAGAAGCGGCGCCGGGGCCTTCGGTCAGCGAGGCCTCGGCACGGATGCGACCGTGCGAACCGGCTTGCAGCGCGTCGGTCACGAGGTGAATGCGCTCGAAGGTCAGCGCGTGGCCGAGCGTGTCGTCACGCAGGCGCACGCGCGCGCGCTCGACAACAACTTGATCGAGGCGGATTGCGAAGGGCCACGGCGATTCGAGACGAAGACCGCGGTTGAGATCTGCGAGGCTCCAGCCTTCGCGGTTATGCAGCAGTGTCGCATCCAGGTCGGCAAAGCGCAGCGAGTGAAGTTCAAGTTTGCCGCGCAGCAGGGGCCACAGCGCGAGGCCTGCTTCGACGCGGCCGATGCGCAGCGGAATGCCTGGCGCATCGCGTTCGCCGAGCGCCAGCCCCTCGATCACGACCGTCGGACCCGGGCGGAAGGCGAGCCTGGGCATGCTCTCCATCGCCAGCGGCCGCGATGTGCGTTCGCGTACCTGGCGCGCAAGATCCCGCCGCACGACCTTGCCGTCCCAGGTGGCGTGCAGGTAGAGCCCCAGCACCAGCGCGAGTGCGCTGAGCGCGCCGAGCAGGAATCCGAGGATCTTGACCAGCCGGGTGATCATGGGTGCGGTCGCTCCGCTGGCCACTTCGGCAGTTCCAGCTTCACGCAGAAGCCTTCGGCGTCACGGACGCAACTGAGGCGGGCCTCGTGCTGGTCTGCCACGCGTCGCACATAGGCAAGGCCAAGTCCGCGCGGCCGGCCGCTGCGCTGTGCCGCGCACAGTACCGACAGGGCGATGCTGTCGGGGCCGTTTCCATGGTCGCGGATGACGAAGCGCCAATGTGAGTTGTCGGCTTCGACGGACAACTCAACCGCGGCGTTCGCTGGTCCGTGCACCACGGCGTTCTCCAGCAAGTGCGTTACGGCTCGCCGCAGTGCGTCGACATCACCGCGAACGAGGGCATCGTCGCTGGCTGCATCGGCGTCGACCTTGATCGTGATCTGCCGATCGCGCGCCTGCTTCCAGCATGCGTCGCTGGCCTCCCACGCGATCTGTTCCACGCTAACCGGCTCGAACTGTTCTGGTTGCAGCGCGTCTGCACGCAGCAGGCGCAGTACGCCGTCCGCGCGTGCGAGCGCGAGTTCTGCGTAGTGGCCGACCTGCTGCAGGGTTTGCGGATCGGGCGGCAGCGTGCCGTCGGCAACGCTCTCGGTCAGCGTCAGGATCGCTCCGAGCGGTGAGCGCAGATCATGCGATAGTGCGCGCCAGGCATCGTCACGCAGGTTTGTGGCGCTGAGCTCGGCGCTACGGTCTTCGATCAGGTACAGCGTTTGATGTTGGTCCGGCAGTTCATGGCGCGTCACGCGCAGCGGCGTCGGTCGTGCCGCGCCGCTATTGATGCCTTGCAAGGCTGCGAGCATGTCGGACTCGTCTTCCATGCCAAGCAGCGCAATGGCACGCGGAGACGCATGCAGTAGCGCGCCGTCGGCTTTACAGAGCACGGCGCCGAGCGGCAGCAGGTCGATCACGGCGAGCGGGAGCATCGCGCCCTTGCGTGCTTGCGGCGGGATCATGGACACTTGCCTCTGCAGTGCGGCGTATCGCACGCCACCACAACAAGCCCGCCGCGAGGCGGCCAATCAGGAGATCGGGTCATGAGTTTTCTGTCGGAGTTCAAGGAATTCGCGCTCAAGGGCAACGTCGTCGACCTCGCCGTGGGTGTGATCATCGGCGGCGCTTTCGGCAAGATCGTCGATTCGCTGGTCAAGGATGTCGTCATGCCGATCCTCGGGCGCCTGATTGGCGGGGTCGATTTCAAGCATCTGTACATCAACTTGGGCGACAAGACTTTCGAGACACTCGAAGCGGCTGAGAAGGCCGGTGCGCCGCTGGTGAAGTATGGCGCGTTCATCAACACCACGGTCGACTTCCTGATCATCGCGTTGGCGATCTTCGTGGCCATGAAAGCGATCAATAAACTCAAGCGCGAACAGCCCGCTGCACCGGCGGAACCCGCTCCGACGCCTGAGGATGTTCTGCTTCTGCGCGAGATCCGCGACGCATTGAAGAAGTGACTTCAGACCCCGTCCGGGTTGAATAACGGCCGCCGCGTGGCGGCCGTTTTCATTCTTCAGTCAGGCGCTCGAGCCGGTAGCCGTAGTTGTAGGTCGGCGTCAGCCGGTAGCCGTTCTCGGGGCGCAGCGCGAGTTTCGTGCGCAGGCGCGAGACGTGGGTGTCGATCGTGCGCGTCGCGACGTTGGGGTTGCGCCCCCATACCGCTTCGAGCAGGTGCCCACGCGAGTACAGACGGCCGACGTTGCGGAACAGGAACAGCGCGAGTTCGAATTCCTTGTCGGTCAGCTCGATCGCGGTGTCGCCGAGGCTGCAAACCTTGTTCGCGATGTCGAAGCGGTAGGGCGGCGCGCTGAGTTCGCGCTCCGGTTCCTTCGGCCGCACGCGGCGCAGAACCGCTTCGATACGGGACAGCAGTTCAAGGCGCCGCACCGGTTTGACGATGTAGTCGTCGGCGCCAGCGCCGAGCGCGGCAACAATGTCTTCTTCGGCATCGCGTGCGGTGACGAAGATAACGGGTGTCGGATCGTTGCGGTCTTCGCGCAGCCAGTGCAGCACTTCGGCGCCTGAGATGTCGGGCACCATCCAGTCGATCAGGAACAGGTCGAAGCTCTCGCGGCCGGCGACCTTCATCAGCTCGCGCGGATGCGAGAACGCATGAACATCATGCCCCGCGTCGCGCAGCCAGGTCTCCACGGTGCTGGACTGGTCGCGGTCATCCTCGAGCATTGCAAGGCGCATGGCGTTTCCTCAAAGCCCTTCGGCTACGAAGGGGTTGGTGCGGCGCTCGCGGCCGATGCTGGACATCGGGCCGTGGCCAGGAATGAAATTGACTTCGTCGCCGAGCGGCCACAACTTCGTGCGGATCGACCTGACCAGCGTGTTGAAATCGCCACGCGGGAAGTCGGTGCGGCCGATCGATCCGGCGAACAACACGTCGCCGACCAGCGCTAGACCCGCTTCGCGGTGAAAGAACACGACATGGCCCGGCGTATGGCCCGGCGTATGCAACACCTGAAGGCTTTGCGCGCCGACGGTGACGGTATCACCGTCTTCCAGCCAGCGATCGGGTTCGAACTGCTCAACCTGCGGGAAGCCGAACATGCGCGACTGCTGCGGCAGGGCTTCGAGCCAGAAGCGTTCTTCCGCTTGAGGCCCCTCGATCGGCACGCCGGCCCTGCGCGCCAGTTCGGCCGTGCCGCCGGCATGATCGATGTGGCCATGGGTCAGCAGGATCTTCTCCAGCGTCAGCCCTTCGCTCTCCACCGCTTCGAGCAAGCGGTTGACCTCGCCCCCCGGGTCGACCAAGGCCGCCTTGCGGGTCTCGGGACACCACAGCAAGGTGCAGTTCTGCTGAAACGGGGTGACGGGAAGAATCCGGTATTGCAAGACACGAGCCTCCAAACCGTTCATTCTAGCGCCGGCAGCGGCTGCCGGCAGTTGCGCCGGTCACGCTGAATAGCGCCTTTCTCAAGTTATTGCTGCTTCGGCCCGTTAGTGGGAGGACGCTGGAACATGCTGCCTACCGAAATCATGTGGTACCCGGCGTGGGTCCGTACAGCCCCGGGCGCACGCCGAATGCGGATTGAACCCGAACCGATCGATGGCTAAACCCTCTTTGCCGTTTCCGCTTGCCGTGCGACCGATGGGCATTGCCGCCAAGCTGAGCTTGCTGGCGGTCTCGACGATTCTGCTGACGGCGGTGGCGATCGGCGTAGCGGTGATCCGCACCCAGTCGAAGCTCGCCTTCGACGCGCTCAAGGGGCACGGCGAGGCGGTTGTTTCGATGCTCGCACAGAGCGGCGAGTTCCCGCTCTACAGCGCCAATCGCCCCGCACTGATACAACTGCTCGGTGGGCTTGCTGACAACAAGGACATTGCGTACGCGGCCTTCTATGGGGCCGATCACGCGCTGCTGGCGGAACGCAGATTCCGGGCGGCCACGCCCGCGCGTGTCACCCCCGCGGATTGGCCCGCTCGCGGGGTCAGCCACCGCAGTCTTGGCGGTGATCAGCTGGAGTTTCTTGCCGTCGTCAAGCCGCCAGCGCGGCCGGACACCGATGCAGACGACGACGGTGCAAGCTTTGTCGGCGCGCCAGACGACACGCCGTTGGGCTATGTCCAGCTCACCCTGTCGAGCGCCCGGGCGAAGGGTGAAGCGCTCTCCTTCATCAACGAGACCGCGCGCTTTGCCATTGTGGTGACGGCGCTTGCGATTGTGCTCACAACACTGTTCACCCGCCGCCTTGTGCAACCACTGCGCGATCTGTCGCGCGCTGCGCGCGAAGTCGCCGAAGGCCGCCTGGGTCAGACGGTGCAGATTTCCTCCACCGACGAACTGGCCGATCTGGGACGCGCCTTTCAGCACATGGTCGATAGCCTGGGGGCATCGCGCGCCCGTCTGCTTGAGTACCAGAACCTGCTGGAAGACCGCGTTCAATCGCGCACCCGCGAGCTCGAACAGGCCACTGCCCAGGCGCTCGACCTTGCCCAGCGCGACACGCTGACTGGCCTTCCCAACCGCGCCCACTTCACCGCGATGCTCGAACAGGCGCTGGTGTCGCATGCCAGCAGCGGTGAGCGGATTGCGGTGCTGTTCCTCGATCTGGATCTCTTCAAGCGGATCAACGACACCCTCGGTCACCAGACCGGCGACACGCTTTTGCAGTACATCGCCGACGCCTTGCGCGGCGCGCTGCGGGATGGAGATCTGGTGGCTCGATTCGGCGGCGATGAGTTCGTGATCCTCGCGCGCGACGTGCGCAACACCGAGCAGGTTAGTGGCATCGCGCGCCGCATCCTCAACGCTTTCCTCACGCCGGTTGAGCTGGCCGGCCACAGTTTCAAGGTCGGCTTTTCGATCGGCATCAGCATCTGTCCGGATCATGGCAACGACGCCGCCAATCTGCTGAAGAACGCCGATCTCGCGATGTATGCCAGCAAGGAAGCGGGCCGTGGAGGCTATCGCTTCTACACGCCGGACCTGAATCAGCGGGCGATGGATCGGCTGAACATCGAGAACGGCTTGCGTCGCGCCCTCGATAACGAAGGCGAGCTGCTCCTCGAATACCAGCCGCAGGTTGAACTCAACGGCGGCCGCATGGTGTCGGCCGAAGCGCTGCTGCGCTGGAGGACGCCCGAGGGCACGGTGATCTCGCCCGGGCGTTTCATTCCAATCGCGGAAGAGACCGGGCTGATCGTGCCGATCGGCGAGAAGGTGTTGCGCAATGCCTGCGCCACGCTGGCGCGCTGGCGCGCAGCCGGCCTGCCCCTGCCGCGAATCGCGGTGAACATCGCCGCGCCGCAGTTCGAGAGCCGCAACTTTGGCGACACCGTGGCGCGCGCGCTGGCCGACTACGACATACCGCCGGACCGCCTCGAGCTCGAACTGACCGAGAGCGTGATCGTGCGCGATGCCGAATCGGCTCTGCGAGAAATGGCCCGGCTCAAGGAACTGGGGGTTTCGATTGCGCTGGACGACTTTGGCACTGGCTACTCCAGCCTTTCCTACCTGTCTCGGATGCCGATCGACCTGGTCAAGATCGATCGCGCCTTCGTGATGCGTTCGACTGACGACGACAACGCCCGCACCATCGTGCGGTCCATCGTTGCCTTGTCGCATGCGCTGCGCCATAAGGTCGTCGCCGAGGGGGTCGAGACGCGCGCGCAGCTCACGCAATTGCGCCGCGCGGGTTGCGACTATGTGCAGGGTTTCCTGCTGGCGCGCCCGATGTCCGAAGCGGCGCTGACGGCTTGGTTGTCGAGTGAGGTCACGCCGGCCGAAGTGCTGCTCGGCGACAAGGCGAACGAGTGGCTCTGAGGCAAGGCTGCCGAGCGGCGGGGAGCGTACGGAGAGGCGAGAAAGGCAAGGGGAAAAGTGAGACCTGGTGCGACCGGCGGGATTCGAACCCACGACCCCTGGCTTCGGAGGCCAGTACTCTATCCAGCTGAGCTACGGTCGCACAGCCGGCCGATCATAGCGCAGATCGCCCCATAGCGTCCATGCGGATGCTGCAGCGCGTCGAATTGTCCCGCTATAATCAGGGCCTTGCGTGGCAGGGGGCTGCGCAACACAACGTCAAAAACACATCGTAGGCCATCATGTCGATCCGCACCGCGCTACCGCTCGCTCTCCTTTCGGCCGCTCTGCTTGCCGGCTGCAACAAGTCGCAACCCGTCAACGAGGAAGAGACCGCAACGCTGATCCAGCCGGTCGCGCAAGTGGCGCTGGCCGCCGCCGATGCAGGCGCAGCGAAGGGCAGCCGAACGGGCGAGCAAGTGGTCGGCGCGGTCTGCGGTGCCTGCCACAACGCTGGCGCGCTGGGTGCTCCCAAGGTGGGCGATAACGCTGCTTGGGCGCCGCGCCTCGGTCAGGGTCTGGATGGGCTGCTGAAGTCGGCGCTCAACGGCAAGAACGCAATGCCGGCGCGAGGCGGCAACCCGGATCTGACCGATGAGGAAATTGCCCGTGCGATCGTTTTTATGGCCAACAAGTCCGGCGCATCCTTCAAGGAACCGGCCGCGAAATAATCGGCTGTAGCGTTCGGGAAACGGGCTGCCCGCGGGCAGCCCGTTTGCGTTTACGCCTCGGCAGGGGGTAAGTCGAACAACAGCACTTCGCCGCCCGTGGTGCCCTCGATCGTAAGCAGGGCTTCGTCGGCAATCCGGGCGCCGTCGCCGGCATGGAGCGTCTGGCCGTTCAGTCGCACGCTGCCTTGCGCCACATGCAGGTAGCCGAGGCGACCGTGCCCGGGGCGGAATTCCGCCGATTCGCCGGCATTGAACAGCCCGGCGAAGATCGAAGCGTCCTGGTGCAGCGTTACGCTGCCGTCGCGCCCCTCCGGCGACGCGACGCGGCGCAGCCGGCCGCGTTTTTCTTCCGCGCTGAAGTTCTGCTGTTCGTAGCCGGGCGCGATGCCGCGTTCCGCCGGGTGAATCCAGATCTGCAGGAAGTGAACCGGCTCGGCTTGCGAGGGGTTGAATTCGCTGTGCATCACGCCGCTGCCGGCGCTCATGCGTTGCACGTCGCCCGGCTGGATCAGCGTGCCATTGCCCATGCTGTCGCGGTGTTGCAGCGTACCGGCCAGCACATAGCTGACGATTTCCATGTCGCGGTGGCCATGTGTGCCGAAGCCCATGCCGGGCGCGACACGGTCGTCGTTGATGACCCGCAGTACGCCCCAGCCCATGTGCTGCGGGTCGTAGTAGTCAGCAAAGGAGAAGCTGTGGTGGCTGTCGAGCCAGCCGTGATTGGCATGGCCGCGTTCGTCGGCGGGGCGGATCTGGATCATTGTCGGGCTCCTGCTTGGCCGATCCGTGAATGTGGATCAGCGTCAGGAACAAGAATAGGCCGACCCTAACGGCGAAAAAAGCGAAGGTTTATGGCGTTTAAGATGAATGCGGCTCATCAAACGTGGGGCGATAGGTGCGAGCGGCTCAGTCATGCGGAAGCAAGCCGGTTCGCCGCCGAGACTCGTTTCCGCCTGGCCGCTCGCACAATTGATTACGGCTGCGTGGTGGAGGCCTTGAATGCCGGAATGCCCCTGTTGGCCGTCGGGTCGACGCGGTGTGCGCCGCACCGCATAATCCGGCCTCCGCAGTGACCGAGATGTAGCGCATGTCTGTTTCCGATGATTCGCCCGAGTTCGACACGCTGGCCTTCCGCCGTGCGCTGGGCATGTTCGCCACCGGCATTACGGTGGTGACCGCGCAAACGCCGGATGGGCGGCGCATCGGTTTGACGGTGAACTCTTTCAACTCGGTCTCGCTGACACCGCCGCTGGTGCTATGGAGCCTTGCACGCCACTTGCCGGTGCTGGCCGACTTTGAGCAATGTAGCCACTACGCGATCAATGTGCTGGCGACGCACCAGCAACCCTTATCGCAACGTTTTGCCACACGCGCTGACGACAAGTTTGCCGAGCTGGACGTGCGCGAGGGCGTAACCGGCGCGCCGCTGCTGCGCGATTGTTGTGCCTGGTTTGAATGCCGCAACGGTATCCGCCATGATGGGGGGGATCACCTGCTCTTCATCGGTCAGGTCGAGGCCTTCGAACGGGGCGAGGGTGAGCCCTTGATTTACCACGCCGGGCGTTATCGCTACCTGTCGGTTGATTGAGGCTGAAGCCCGGGCCGACGGGCCGCTCCGGCCGGTGCGAGATGGCATCGTCGCGTGACAATACGGGTGAGGTGGTCGTACTGAGACTGGAGTGCTGCCATGTCTGCATCGCTTCAAACAGGTGTGCTGGAGTGCCCGCAACGCGGTGCTGATCTGCTCGCGCTGCAGAACGATGTGCTCGAAGCGGTGGCGCGCGGCCGGCCCCTGCACGACACGCTGGATCTGCTCTGTCGCAGGGTCGAATCGCTGGCGGGCGACGTACGCTGTACCGTGTTGCTGCTCGACGGCACGCGGTTGCGTCACGGTGCGGCACCGAGCGTGCCGGCGGTCTACGTGCAGGCCATCGATGGGGTCGAGATCGGCCCGGCGGTCGGCTCCTGCGGTACCGCGGCCTATCGCGGCGAAGCCGTCGAGGTCACCGATATCGCCAATGATCCGCTCTGGGCGCCCTACAAGCATCTTGCCTTGCCGCACGGACTGAAGGCCTGCTGGTCAACGCCGATTCGTGCGCGCGCTGGCGCCGTCCTCGGTACCTTCGCGCTCTACTTTGGTGAGTGTCGTGGCGCCGCGCCTTTCCATCGTGACGCCGTGCGCGCGTCGACCCACCTTGCTTCAATTGCGATCGAGCGTGCTGCGATGGACGAAGCGGAACGCCAGCGGATCGTGGAGCTGGCGGAGAGCAACGCGCGGTACGAGCAACTCAACCGCACGTTGGAGCAGCGGGTCGCGGAACGTACGCGGGACCTGGATGCCCGCAATGTTGAACTGGCGCAGGCGTTCGAAGAATTGCAGCGCGCCCAGCATGCCTTGCTTGAAGCGCGCCGGCTGGCCAGCCTTGCGCGCATGGTTGCGGGTATCGCGCATGAGCTCAACACGCCGCTTGGCAACGCGCGCGTGCTGGCCAGTACGCTGGTATCGCGATGTGAGGAATTCAGCGAGCTGGCGCGCGGCGCGATGCGTCGTTCCGACATCAACCATTTCGTCAGCGACGTGTCCGAGGCCGCCGAATTGCTGGAGCAGGCGGTTGCCAGCGCCGTCGCCAGCGTCGGCAGTTTCAAGGCGGTGGCCGTCGATCAGCCGGCTTCGGTACGTGCCAGCTTCGCGGTGGGCGACACGCTGGAATATATCGCCCATCTATTTGCGTCGGCCCTGCGCGCGGGGCATTGCACCCTGCAACTCGACGCGCCAGCCGGCTTGATGCTCGACAGCTATCCGGCTGCTCTGCAGCAGGTGCTGTCAACCGTGATGGATAACGCCTTGATACACGGCCTGGCCGGTAAGGCTGATGGCCACTTGTTGCTTGCGGCAGAGCGGGTGGCCGACGGTGTCCGGATCGTCGTCGCGGACAACGGCGGTGGGATCGCGCCGGATGTCGTGGACAAGGTGTTCGACCCGTTCTTCACGACGAGGCTGGCGCAGGGCAGCAGCGGTCTAGGGC
>CAMFLH010000058.1 GCA_945957295.1 uncultured Uliginosibacterium sp. | reverse complement strand
ACCCTCAGCAGCTCGCGCACGGTATCTCGGTGGCGCTCTACAACACCGGCTTTGGTCTGATCATCGCGATCCCGTCGCTGATCGCTTACCGCCACTTCCGTGCCCAGGTCGACGATTTCGTTGTCGAGATGGAGCAGCAGGCTATCAAGCTGGTGGAAGTCCTGCACGGCGAACGCCGCTGAGCGGCCCGGAGTCTTCAGATGAATTTCCGCCGCGGACGCCGTACCGAGGACGTCGAGATCAACCTGATCCCGCTGATCGACGTGATGCTCGTGATCATCATCTTCCTGATGCTCACGACCACCTACTCGAAATTTTCGGGGCTGGAGATCAACCTGCCGACCGCAGCTGCGCCAGCCGCGAAGAACGTGCCGAACGAGATCGATGTGATCGTCACTGCAGCGGGCGATGTGGTCGTCAATCGGGTGCCGGTGAGCAGCCGCGAGCCGGCTGCGATTGCTGACGCGTTGCGCCGCGCCCGCCCGCAGAGCGAGAAGGAGCCGGTGGTGATCATCAATGCCGACGCGAAGACACCGCATCAGGCGGTGATCGACGTGATGCAGGCCGCGCAGGCGGCCGATCTGCCGCAGATCACCTTCGCCACGCAGGCCAGCCAGAACTGACCGTGCGTTCTGCCCCAGGCTTCTGGAAACGCCGCGGCGTCCCCGCGGCGTTTCTCTTTCCGCTCTCGCTGCTGTTCCGCGTCGTGGTGGCATGTCGGTGCGCGCTTTTCCACATGGGTGTGTTGCGCAGCTACGCGGCGGGTGTGCCGGTGGTTGTTGTCGGCAACATCGCTGTCGGCGGCAGCGGAAAAACGCCCGTTGTGATCTGGCTCGTCGAGCAGTTACGTGCGGCCGGCTACCGGCCCGGTGTCGTCAGCCGTGGCTATGGGGGCAGCGCCGAAGGCGTGACCGGCGTTGAGCAAGACAGCGACCCCGCTGTTTGCGGCGACGAGCCGGTGTTGCTGGCGCGGCGGTCGCGATGCCCCGTGTGGATCGGCCGCGACCGCGTCGCGGCGGCGCGCGCCTTGCGTGCCGCGCATCCGGAGGTCGACGTGATCGTCACCGATGACGGCCTGCAGCATTACCGACTCAAGCGCGATGTCGAGATCGTCGTGGTCGATGCGCACCAGATGGGCAACCGGTTGATGTTGCCAGCGGGCCCCTTGCGTGAACCGGTCTCTCGCCTGGCACAGGCGCAGCTGGTGCTGGCTCATGGCGACATGCCCCCTGCGGTGCGCGCCAAGTGTCCACCCGCACCGGTGTACTCGATGCGCTTGTGGCCGACTGCGTTCTATCGTTTGAGCGATCCGCGTCAGCGCCGCTCGCCCGGAGAGTTCTCCGATTTGAAGTTGCGTGCGCTGGCCGGCATCGGCCGGCCCGAACGTTTCTTTTCGACCCTGCACGACTTCGGCCTGCACCCAGTGGCTGAAGAGGCCTTCGCCGATCACCACCCGTTCACTGCTGATGACGTTGCGCTGCGCGACGCTGATGCGCTCGTGGTGACCGAGAAGGATGCGATAAAATTGCAAGCTTTTGCGCCACGCGAAACCTGGGTGCTGCCGGTCGATGCCGACATCCGGGAAGGGGCGCTGGAGCGCGTACTGGAGCGTTTGAATGGATGCAAAACTGCTTGAAATCCTGGTCTGCCCGCTGTGCAAGGGGCCGCTCGAGTTCCGCAAGGCCGCCAATGAGCTGGTCTGCAAACCGTGTCGCGTGGCCTATCCGGTACGCGACGGCATTCCGGTGATGCTTGAGGACGAAGCCCGCGCACTGGGCGAAGACGAGGCGGGCGCCTGAACATGGCGGCGCCTTTCCAGGCCGTGGTGCCGGCGCGCTACGCCTCGACTCGACTGCCCGGTAAACCGCTTGCGGACATCGCAGGCAAGCCGATGGTGGTGCGCGCGATGGAACGTGCGCAGGCCTCCGGCGCCGAGTCGGTATGGGTGGCGACGGATCACTCCGATGTCGAAGCGGCAGTGCGTGCTTGCGGTGGCAAGGTACTGATGACGCGTCCGGAGCACCCGAGCGGCACTGACCGGCTGGCGGAAGTCGTCGAGACGCTAGGCTGGTCGGACGATACGATCGTCGTCAATGTGCAGGGCGATGAGCCGTTGATCGACCCTGCCGTGGTGGCCGCCGTCGCGCAGGCTCTGGCCGACGATCCGGCGGCAGCGATCGCGACCGCTGCCCACCCGATCCACGATGCCGACGAGTTCTTCAACCCGGCGGTGGTCAAGGTGGTGTGCGACGCTGCTGGCAACGCGATGACGTTCTCGCGTGCGCCGATTCCGTGGGCACGCGACGCCTTCGCGAAGGACCGCAGCGTGCTGCCGGCCGAGTTGGGCGCGCTGCGCCATGTCGGGCTGTACGCCTACCGGGTGTCCTTCCTGCGTCGCTACGCGGCGCTGGCGCCGTCGCCGCTTGAGTCCATCGAGATGCTCGAACAGCTCCGCGCGCTGTGGCATGGCTATCGAATCCGCGTGCTGACGCTGGCCACCGCGCCGCCGGCGGGCGTGGATACGCCCGAAGACCTGGCCCGCGTGCGGGCCCATTTCGAATCCGCTGCTGCCGGGCACTGATGCCGGCGGCGGTAAGTTCAGGGTAAGCGCGGCCGCCGATAATGGTGTTTGCCGCCACACATATCAGGAGAAGGGGAGATGCGTCTGATTCTGTTGGGTCCGCCGGGTGCGGGCAAGGGTACCCAGGCCAAGTTCATTACGGAGAAGTACGGCATTCCGCAGATCTCCACCGGCGACATGCTGCGCGCGGCGATCAAGGAAGGCACTGCGCTGGGGCTCGCCGCCAAGCAGGTGATGGATGCCGGCCAGCTGGTATCGGATGACCTGATCATCGGCCTCGTCAAGGAGCGCTTGGCTCAGCCGGACTGCGCCAAGGGCTATCTGTTCGACGGTTTCCCGCGCACGATTCCGCAGGCTGAAGCGCTCAAGACTTCGGGCGTTGCACTCGATTTCGTGCTGCAGATTGACGTGCCGGATTCCGAGATCGTCACCCGCATGAGTGGGCGCCGCGCTCACCTGGCCTCGGGCCGTACCTACCATGTGGTGTTCAACCCGCCCAAGGTTGAAGGCAAGGATGATGTGACCGGCGAGCCGCTGGTGCAGCGCGACGACGACCGCGAAGAAACGGTCAAGAAGCGCCTCGAGGTCTATCACTCGCAGACCGCGCCGCTGGTGAAGTACTACAGCGACTGGGCGGCGACCGGCGACGCGAAGGCGCCGAAGTACCGCATGATCTCCGGTCAGGGCAGCGTGGACGCGATTACGACGCGTGCGCTCGAAGCCTTGGCCTGATCGGCTGCGTGGCGCGATCCGGCAAGGGTCGCGCCGTTTTCAACTCAGTCTTCCGCCTCGCGCCACCACCGGCGTAACACCGCGCTGCCACCCACGACCAGCGCAAGCGTGATCCCGACGAACAGTAGTGTCAGCCAGCTTGGGCGGGTTGCGGCATTCACGATCTGCTCGGCGAACAAGGCGCTCACCAAGACCAGCGGCAACATGCCGATCGCGCTGCCGAAGAGGAAGTCGCGCAGTCGGATCGTGCTGACCCCGGCAACCATGTTCACCAGCGCGAATGGCGCCACCGGCACCATGCGTAGCGCGATGGAACTGAGCACGCCGCGGTGCCCCAGTCGCTGGCTGATGTAACGCACCTTCGGGCCTGCCAGGCGGCTGATCGCCTCCTGCCCGAGCCAGCGGCCGAACAGGAAGCTCAACGCAGAACCGAGCGTTGCGCCGCAGATACCGTAAAGGATGCCGAGCG
This sequence comes from uncultured Uliginosibacterium sp., assembly GCA_945957295.1. Taxonomy (GTDB): domain Bacteria; phylum Pseudomonadota; class Gammaproteobacteria; order Burkholderiales; family Rhodocyclaceae; genus Niveibacterium. The sequence continues at coordinate 18,504 of CAMFLH010000058.1, read as the reverse complement.
CCGGCCCGAAGGCCAGCGCACAGACCAGCATCAGGATCGACAGCGGCACCGCGATGACGCAGGCGAGCGCAAAGCTGCCTACGGCGGCGATCGGCCCGAGTTGCTGACCGAGACGCCGCAGGCTGGCCACGAGGCGCTCCAGATCCAGCATCTCGCGCAGCGGCGTCAGTTGCCACGCCAGCGCGAGCGCGATGATCGCGGCGATGGCAAGGAAGAAGCCGCGGCGCCGATGGCGCAGCTGCGCGCGCTGCGCATCGTTGGCGTCGTCGTGCATCGGCGCTTTCAATCCGGCTCACCCAGCTCGGCGCGCAGAGCGGTAGCCAGCGCCTCGACATGGCCGACCTCGAACACCGAGCCATGCAGGCCAGCGATTTCGCGGGTCCTCAGGGTGCTGCCGGCAAGCTTCGCCCAGGGGCGGAAAAGCCAGCGGTCCCAGTTCGCCAGGCCGGACGATTTGATCAGGCAGCAGCGGCCCGCGAAGGCCTGCGGTCGGTAATCGTGCAATGCCATGACTTGGGCGACGAGGCCGGTGTCGGCAAACATCGCGCCCAGGCGGCGCCCGTTCATGCTGAGCTCCTGCACATACAGGCTGCGCGTGAGCCAGGCGAGCAGGCGCCAGAAACGCGGACGACGCAGCAGCGGGCCGGGATACACGGTGTCGATCAATACCAGACCACGCACCGTGACGCCGCGCTTCTGCAGGTTGCGTGCGGTCTCCAGCGCAGCGATGCCGCCCACCGAAAAGCCGGCCAGCTTCACCGGCTGACGAGCGTGCTGGGCGATCTTGTCGGCGTACTGCGCCGCAAGATCGGCCATATCGGCGAGTGTGCCGGAGGAGGGTGGCTGCAACATGAAGAGGTTGATCTCCGGCCCCAGCGCGCGGGCCAGCGCTTGCATGCGCATCAGGTCGCCATGTCCGGAAGCAGCGACGTAAAGCGTGCAGCGGCCACTCTGCTGGCCGAGCGGCAACATCAGTCGCGTGGGGCCTGCTTCGTCCTGAAGCGCCTCGGCAAGCAGTGCAACGCTTGGGTTTTCGGTCAGCATCAGCAGCGAGGTCGACTTGCCGGTCAGGCGCTGCACGCCCGCGAGGATATCGACCGCGGCCAGCGAATCGCCGCCCAGCTCGAAGAAGTCGTCGTCGATGCCAATGCCCTGCATCTTCAGGCCGGTCTCCCACAGTGCAAGCAGGCCGCGCTCCAGTTCAGTACGCGGTGGGCGAATAGTCTCGCCGTGGCTTGGGCCTGTTGGTTCGGGCAGCGCGGCACGGTCGACTTTGCCGGTGCTGTTGAGCGGCAGCGCGGGCAGGATCGTGATGCCGGCGGGCAGCATGTAATCCGGCAGGTGGCTGCGAAGGTAACGATTGATTCCGGCGCAGTCCTGTCCTTCTGCTGCGATCCATGCGTGCAGACGGGGCTTGCCGTCGGTCTCGACGAGGCGCACCGCAGCCTGATTCACCCCAGAAATTACGAGCAGGGTGGCTTCGATTTCAGCGGGTTCGATGCGGTAGCCGCGCAACTTGATCTGGCGGTCGCTGCGGCCGGCGAAGTGCAGCGCGCCATCGGCCGTCAGCCAGCCACGGTCACCGCTGCGATACATGCGGGCGCCAGGCCGGAACGGGTCTGCGGCAAATGCTTCGGCGTCGAGATCGGCGCGGTTCAGGTAGCCACGCGCAATGGTGTCGCCGCCGATCCAGATGTCACCCACGCAGCCGAAGGGCGTGGGGCGTTGCGTGTCGTCCAGCACGTAGATGCGGGTGTCGTCCACCGGCTTCCCGACTGGCAGCGAACGATCATCGTCCGCGTCACTGCAGGGCCACGCAGTGGCGAAGATGCAGGCTTCGGTCGGCCCATACACGTTGTAGAGGCGGCCGCCGCAGACCTCGCGGAAACGCTTTGCCAGCGCCGGCGGCAGCACATCGCCGCCGCAGCAGGCGACACGCAGGTGCAAGTTGGGCAGTGTTGCCGCCGCATCGATGAAGCGCCGCAGGGTGGATGGTACGAAGCTGGTGAACGTGACACTGTGGCGCGCCGAGAATTCGGCCACCGCCTCTGGCGCAAGGCGCCCAGCCGGCGGCAGCGCGACACTGGCACCGCAGACTAAGGGCAGCACCAGTTCGATCAGGGCTGGGTCGAAGGTGATTTGCGTGGCCTGCGCAGCGCGGTCGGCTGCCGTGATGCCCCAGGCCTCAGCCAGCCAGGCAATACGGCGGGCGAGCGCGCCGTGTTCGATCATCACCCCCTTCGGGCGGCCGGTGGAGCCGGAAGTGAACAGCACATAGGCAAGGTCCCCCGGCGCAGGCCCTGGCCAGTCCGGCCTCGGGGCGCTACCCGCAAGGCCGGGCTGCGGCCCCAGCGCGATCGCGTTCGGGTGCAGCACGGCAATTCGTGCGCGTTCTGCCGGATCCACCAGTACCGCAACCGCGCCGCTTTCCTGCAGCACCACCTCAATGCGTGCATCCGGCGCGTCGACGTCCAGCGGCAGGAAGGCTGCACCGGCTTTTGCGATCGCGAGTATCGCGACCACCATGTCCGCCGAGCGTCGCATGCAAACCGCGACGATGGCGTCGCGTGCCGCCCCTGCTGCGCGTAGTCGCACCGCCAACGTGTGTGCCCTGCGGTCGAGTTCGCCATAGCGGATGTCGCCGCCGTCCCACTGCAGCGCGAGCGCGTCGGGCTGCTTGCGCGCCTGCGCTTCGAACTGGGCGATGAAGGTCGTCGGTGAGGCGGTGTCGTGCAGCCCGTGATGCACGCCATCAAGCACGGCGGTGCGCTCTTCGGGCGGCAGGATGTCGATCGCCGCAACGCGCTCGTCGGTGTGGCGTGCGATCTCGCACATTACATGCCGGATGCGGCGAGCCTGCAGCGCCAGTTCGCCGTGCGCGAAGCAGGCGCTGCTACCTTCCAGCACCAGTTCTAGATCGCCGCTGTCATTGAATTCGCAGACGGTCAGGCCCAGCGGATAGCGGGCGACGCCCGAGAACAGCTGCCACGAGTCCACCGCACGCGCGTCGCCGAAGCTCACCGAATAGTCCTGCCGCTCGAAGGAGAGCAGTACATCGAACACGCTGTCGCGATGGCTGCGGATTGCCTTGAGCTGGCGGGCGACCTCGCTTAGCGGGTAGCGTGCATGACGCAAGGCGCTACGCAGCGTGCGGCCGATGCGGCTGAGCAGTTCAGCGACGGTGTCGTCGGGCGTGATGCTGATGCGCAGCGGCAGAACGCCGACGAACATGCCCGGCGTGCGCTTGTGGCGTTTGCCGTTGCGGTTGAGGCTGGGCACGCCGACTACGAGTTCGCCGAGCCCGCGCACGCGGCTGAAATACAGCGCCAGCGCAGCGAGGAAGATGCAGAAAGCGCTTTGTCCCGGCCCGCTCGCGGCTGCTACCATCTGGTCATAGTCGCTGCGTGGCAGCGGCAAGCGGCTTAGCGCGGCCGCCGGAAGGCGGGTGTGATGATCGGCGCGCGCGGCGCTGTGGCGTTCAAACAGCGGCGGCGGGAGGTTCGGCAACTGCTCGGCCCAGAATGCCGCGTCAGTGAGGAAGTCCGGCGAGGCGCGGTAGGCGAGCGACTCTTCGATGAAGCTGCGGTAGTCACCGTCCTCCGCCGGCTCCGCCGCATTGCCGGCCAGCAAGGCGGCGTATTGGGCGGCCCAGCGCAGCATGATCTGCGTCGTGCCCCAGCCATCCATCACAAGATGGTGAAACTGGATGATCACGCAATGTTCGGTCTCGCCAGCGCTGAGCAGCGCGATGCGCCACGGCGGCGCGGTGTCGAGCGCAAAGGGTGTTGCCAGCGACGTGTTCCACCAGCCCTGCACGGCGTCGCGCAGTGGCTCGCCGGCCGCTGCTGTGGCGAAGATCAGTGCCTGGCGGTGCGCGGCCAGCACATGCTGGCCGCCTGTGGCCAGTGGCACGAATCGCAGCACTTCGCATTCCGCTACGGTGCGATCCAGTGCAGCTTGAAGAAGGTTTGTGTCGAGGCTCCCCCGGAACAGGATGCCGCCCCCAATGATCAGATGAGGGCTGCCGGGCCAGGCGCGCTGGTCGAGCCAGACTTCATGCTGGCTCAGCGATAGCGGCAGTACGCCCTGCGCTACAGCGCGAAGTTCTGGCGATCCCATCGCTCGATCTCGGTGCTTGCATAGCGGTAGCCGGCCGCGGCGATCTCGCGTGCGCGGCGGTAGGCCATCAGCGGGAACTCTGCGACCGGGGGTTCGAGGTAGTAGTCGGACAGCGAAATCGTCCGTCCACGTTGCGTTAGGCCGCCCATGTGGCTGGCGCGGTAGAGGATGTCGCCAATGCCGGGCATCACTGGCGCGTCGGCCAGCATGTGGCCGCGGATCTTGCGCCACGGAGACAGGCGCTTGAGTTCGGCATCCACCTGCAGCGCTTCGCGCACATCGACGTCGACCGCAATCACGGTGCCGTTGCCACGGCGCTTTTCCAGCTTGGTGCCAAGCCGGGTCCGCATCGCCTCGACCGGCACGTTGTCGAGAATCGCGCCGTCAACGAGCAGGTCGCCGCCAAGCAGCACCGGAGGCAGAAGGCCCGCGGGGGAGTTACTGGCGAGCACCGCGCGCCACAGCGGCCCGGTGTCCTGCACCGTGGTGCAGGCCTGACTCAGGTTGCAGGCGGCAGCGAAGTAGGGGCGCCACAGCGCATCCGCGGTGGCATCGCCAAACAGGCGCCTTAGCTCGCGCTCGATGCGCCGGCCGGATAGTACGGAAATCACCGGCAGCGAGGGGCGCTCACCGGTGCGCGTAAAGCTCAGGATGTTCTCGCGGATATCGTCAAAGCCGATGCCGCAGGCGTATTGCGCACCAATCAGCGCGCCCATGCTGTTGCCGCCGATCAGGTCGATCGGAATCCGCGCTTCTTCCAGCGCCTGCAGTACGCCCAGATGTGCGAAGCCGCGCGCGCCACCACCGCCCAGCACGATGCCGGTTGCACGCCCCGTCAGGAAGCGCGCCAGGCTCTCATGGTCGCCTGGCGCGTCTCGCCGCAGCAGGTAGATGCGCTCCACCTCGCGTGCCGCGCGCCAAGGCGCGGGCGCGGTCGGTTTGGATGCGCCCGCAGGGTGCATCAGCACCAGGTGTTGGCGCTTGTAAGTCAGCCCCGGTTCCAGGCGCAGCTGCTGTTCGAGCGTGCCCGGCTCGGGCGCATGCGCGCTTGCGGCAACGAAGATGATCTGGTCAGCCTGCCTTACGGCGAATTTCGTCCACGGCGAGAGCGCGGCCTCCGCCTCGTACAGGATGAAGTCTGCCGAGACTTCCATCGCATCTACCGTGCCCAGGCGTTTGGCGATGGCGCGCTCATCCGCCGCGTCGCCTTGCGCGGGCGGACGAAGACGGGTCACCCGCCGGGCCGCGAGTGCCTGCGCTAGGCCTTGCGTCAGCGCTGCGGCCTCGTCACCGGGGTGCAGAGGAATGATTGCGAAGGTCTGAGCGCGTTTGCGCTCGGCGATCTGCGGCAGGTGGCGCAGGTAGTGGTAGATCGCCTGCGAGAAGATCTGGCTGAAAACCAGCGGGTTCTGCTGCAACAGCGTCTCGTAGTGCGCGCGGCTGAGCTCCGCCACGGTCGAGTCGCGTAGCGCCACGACATCGGCCGTGCGCGGCTGCTGCAGAATCATGCCGGTTTCGCCGATGCATTCGCCCGGGCAGAGCTCGTTGTAGAGCAGCAGGTTGCCTTCCCGGTCGTTGCGCGACACGCGCAAGCGGCCCGCCAGCACGATCACGAGGCTGCCCGAAGGCTCCTTCTCACGATAAATGACTTCACCCGCCGCCTTGCGCATCGGCTTGAGTTGCGCGACGAGCTGAGACAAGGCCGTCTCATCGATCTGGCCGAAAAGGCGGCTGCCGCGCAGGATGTTGCCGATCCGTGCCGCGTCGTAGCTGGCTTCGGTCATGGCAGATCCTCGGTGTGTGGGCTTAGAGGCGGACTGTGGGGTTGAGTGTGTAGCGGCCGGTGAAGGAAGCCTGCGCGAGGATGTGCTTGGCAATAGCTGCGCGCACCTCTGCACCACCGAAGCGCCCCCCCACGGGCACGCGATCGATGTCGAGGGCGTAGAGCGTGAAGATGTAGCGGTGCGGCAGTTCGTCGTTCCACGGCGGGCAGGGGCCGTCGTAGCCGTGATAGTCGCCCGCCATGTCGGCGTCGCCCGCGAACCAGCCGGTGTAGTCGTTGAGCCCCTGGCGGGTGTCGAGCGGGCCGGCGCTGGGTTTGCCGCGTGCCGTCACACCATCACTGAAACTGCCTGCGGCAATCTCGTCGATGCCGACCGGAATGTCGATCAGCACCCAGTGAAAGAAATCCACCCGCGGTAGCGTAATCGGCACGCTGCGGCCATCCTGGTTTACGTCGTCGCCCCGACTGGGGACGTCCGGGTCGTGGCAGATCAGCGCATACGAGCGGGTGCCCGCGGGTGCGCCGGACCATGCGAGGTGTGGGTTGCGATTGGTCGACAGCGCAACATGTCCGCTCGTTGCCTGAACGGCGAAGGCAAATTCGCCTGGTATCGGCGCGCCGTCGCGAATGCTGTTGCTCCAGAGCTTCATGGGTGCCTCCCTGGTGTCATTGCGCCGGCCACAAGTCGCTATCGGCGCGGGTTTCCGAATCCGTTCATGGCTGCTCAGGCGCGCCGACGGAAGTCTGCAACGCGGAAGCCTAGCGCGAAGAGTGTTACGAAGTAGCTCACCGCTCCGCCGCATACTACGGCCGTCAGCCACAGTACGCGTTGCAGGCCATGCATTTCGAGCCAGTGTTGCTCGCTGCCCATGCCGAACCACAGCACGATCGCCATCACCGCCAAACCGCCTGTCTGCCGCAATGCGAAAACGCCCCAGCCCGGTTGTGGCTTGAATATCCCCCGGCTACGCAGGCCATGGAACAGCAAAGCGGCGTTCAGCGTTGCAGCGAGACCGATCGACAGCGCGAGCCCTGCATGCTTCAACGGCCCGATGAAGGCAAGGTTAAGCGCTTGCGTTACGCATAGCGTCAGCAGCGCGATTTTTACCGGCGTCTTGATGTCCTGTCGCGAGTAGAAGGCCGGAGCCAGGATCTTCACCAAGATGATGCCGGACAGGCCCACCGCATAAGCAGTCAGCGCCGAACGCGTCTGCATCACGTCGTTGGCGGAGAACGCGCCGTGGTGAAACAGCGTGGTCACCAGCGGCACGGCGAGGATCGCGATCCCAACCACTGCAGGCAAGGTCAGAAGCAGAGCAAGACGAAGGCCCCAGTCGAGAAGCGCGGCGAATTCATCGTGCTCGCCCTTGGCGTGCAGCTTCGAGAGGCTGGGCAGCAGGATCGTGCCGAGCGCCACGCCCAGCATGCCGGAAGGGAATTCCATCAGGCGGTCGGCATAGTAAAGCCACGAAACCGAACCGGTCGGCAGGAAGGACGCGAAGATGGTGTTGATCAGCAGGCTGATCTGCGCCACCGAAACCCCCAGCGTCGCCGGCGCCATCAATTTGAGTACGCGGCGCACACCCGGGTCGGACCAGTCCGGCCGGAAGCGCGGCAGCATGCCGATCTTCTTCAGTGCCGGCACCTGGAAGGCTAGCTGCAGGATGCCGCCGAGGAATACCGCCCAGCCTAGCGCGATGACCGGCGGATCGAAGTAGGGCGCGGCGAATAGCGCCATCACGATGAACGCGACGTTCAGCAAGACTGGCGTGAAGGCCGGCACCGAGAAGCGGCTCCATGCGTTCAGGATGCCACCGGCGAGCGCCACCAGCGCCATGAACAGGATGTACGGGAAGGTGATTCGCGTGAGCTCGACGGTCAGCGCGAACTTGTCGGCGTTCTTGGCGAAGCCCGGCGCTGAGATCAGGATGACGGCCGGCGCGAAGATCACGCCCAGCAGCGCCACGAAGGCCACCGCGCAGCCGAGCAGGGTCGCGACGTGGTCGACCAGCGCGCGGGTCTCTTCCTCGGTGCGGCGGTTTTTATACTCCGACAAGATTGGCACGAAGGCTTGCGAGAACGCGCCTTCGGCGAACAGACGGCGGAGCAGGTTGGGGAGGCGGAAGGCGACGAAGAAAGCGTCGGTCGCGATACCGGCGCCAAAGGCGCGCGCGATGACAAAGTCCCGAACGAAACCGAGGATGCGCGACAGCAGGGTCATGCCGCTGACCGTCGCAAGAGCCTTGAGGAGATTCACTGAATATGCCGGAGGGAAACTGAGCGGGGGATGATAGCCACCCGAGCATGTCCGGGGCAACTTAAGTGCTTGCCTAATTTGCAGAAGGTCGTTAAAATCGCCGGCTTTCTGTACGAATACTAACTGGACGTTCCAACATGGCCAACTCGGTACAAGCCCGCAAACGCGCGCGCCAGGCGCTCAAGGCGCGAGCTCACAACGCCAGCCTCCGTTCCCGCCTGCGCACCGCGATCAAGGCGGTTCGTAAGGCCATCGACGCGGGCGATCAGGCAGCTGCAAAGCAAGTCTTCGACCAGTCGATGAGCACCATCGATTCGATCGCTGACAAGAAGATCATCCACAAGAACAAGGCTGCCCGTCACAAGTCGCGCCTGTCGGCTGCGATCAAGGCACTGGGCGCTACCGCCTGAGTTCTTGCTGATCTGGCATGAAAAACGGCTTCCCGCGGGAAGCCGTTTTCTTTTGTGCCTCGCTTTGGGCGGGGTGCTTGGGCTTACTCGTCGGCGAGCGGATCGACCTGAAGGTCATTGTCCTTTGCGAAGTTGACGAGAAAGTTATAGGCGAGCGGTTCGAGTTCGTGCAGGCGCTTGTCGACGACGACACACTTCTCGCCGCCCAGCGTGCAGCCGGGGCGCACATACGGCGAGTAGCGCATGCGCTTTTCGGCACCGAAGGCCGACATGATGCCGCACAGGCGGTCTGCCCAGTCGCTCGGGCGGAATTTTCGGCCCTCACGCGTGAGGCCGACGATTACGAAACTCTCAATCGACATGGCGTGCTCCGGGGCCTGGCGAGGGTTTTTGGCCCCGTTGAACTACCGGTCTGAAACGTTGTGTGGCGCGGATTCTAGCAGAGCGGGCGAGGGCGCCAAAGCCGGACGGTGTCGTATGGGCTGCAATCGGTGATGCGGCAGAAAGTTCCATTGGGTCGACGTGATTTGACGGCTGCCGTAAAATTGAAGGTTCCTCTATGCGGCTGACGTCAGCCTGACGCGATCGCATCGAGTTCTTACAGCAACGCACCACCCACTGCATGACCAACGGGGCCGCGCGCGAAACCGATCGCGGCCGAGCGAGATGATGATGGCGACTGCGCCCAGGCACTTTCTTCAGTTCAACGACTTTTCGCGTGAAGAGTTCGATTACCTCTTCGAGCGGACACGCTGGATCAAGGACAAGTTCAAGCGCTACCAGCCCTACCACCCCTTGTTCGACCGCACGCTCGTGATGATTTTCGAGAAGGCCAGCACGCGTACGCGGCTGTCCTTCGAGGCCGGCATGTTCCAGCTGGGTGGCTCGGCGATCTATTTGAATACGCGTGACTCGCAACTGGGTCGTGGCGAACCGGTGGAAGATGCCGCGCAGGTCATGTCGCGCATGTCCGACGTGGTGATGATCCGCACCTTCGAACAGGGCATCGTCGAGCGCTTCGCGGCCAACTCGCGCGTGCCGGTCATTAACGGCCTGACCAACGAATACCACCCGTGCCAGATCATGGCCGACATCTACACCTGGATCGAGCAGCGTGGCCCGATTCAGGGCAAGACGGTGGCCTGGATCGGAGACTCCAACAACGTCTGCAACACCTGGTTGCAGGCTGCCGAGGTGCTGGATTTCAACGTGCGCGTGTCGACGCCGCCCGGCTACGAGGTCGAGCCCGAGCGCGCAAACCTCTATGGCACTGGCCACTTCGAGCAATTTGCCGATCCGATGGAAGCGGCGCGCGGCGCTGATCTGATTACCACCGATGTGTGGACCTCGATGGGTTTCGAGGCGGAGAACGAAGCGCGGATCAAAGCCTTCGCCGACTGGCAGGTGGATGCCGACATGATGCGCGTGGCCAATCGTGGTGCGCTGTTCATGCACTGCCTGCCGGCGCATCGCGGCGAGGAAGTCTCGGCTGAGGTGATCGACGGGCCGCAAAGCGTGGTGTGGGACGAGGCGGAAAACCGTTTGCATGCGCAGAAAGCGCTGCTTGAGTACCTCGTGATGGGGCGGGTTGACGGCAAGTAAGCGGACGGAGGCTGCACCATGATCGATCACATGACCTTTCGTGTAACCGATATCGAGCGCACCAAGTCGTTCTATGCGGCGGCGCTGGCGCCACTCGGTTACCTGCCGGCTTACGATGCGGTGCATGACGGGGTCCGTGTGTTGGGCTTTGCCTGTGACAGCAAGATCGATACCTGGTTTGTCGGCGCGCCGGATGCGACAGCGCGTTGCCATCTCGCCTGGCGGGCGCCGAACCGGGCCGCAGTCGATGCCTTCTACGCCGCGGCGATGGCGGCTGGTGCGCGCGACAACGGCGCGCCCGGCCTGCGCGCGCACTACCATCCGGACTACTACGGCGCTTTCGTGATTGACCCCGAAGGCAACAACGTCGAGGCGGTATGCCACGACCCTGAGTAGCAAGATTGATCGGGCCCCCGAACGCCGGGCGGGGGCTGTGCTGGATCCTGTTCGCGCATCGGCACGCTCGGCGCGAACGGTGACCTACCCGGCCTGTATGCACCACTTCGAGCCCGCCGGTGGGTGATGCGTCGGAATCATCGAGGAATTGAAATGAGTGAAGCGAAGAAAGTCGTTCTGGCCTACTCCGGTGGTCTGGATACGTCGGTCATCCTGAAATGGTTGCAAGACACCTACCAGTGCGAAGTGGTGACCTTCACCGCCGACCTCGGGCAGGGCGAAGAGCTGGAGCCGGCGCGTACCAAGGCGCTGAAGTTCGGCATCAAGCCGGAAAACATCTTCATCGACGATCTGCGCGAAGAATTTGTCCGCGATTTCGTGTTCCCGATGTTCCGCTGCAACACCGTGTATGAAGGCGAGTACCTGCTTGGCACCTCGATTGCACGCCCGCTGATCGCCAAGCGCCTGATCGATATCGCGCGCCAGACCGGTGCTGACACGATCTCCCACGGCGCTACCGGCAAGGGCAATGACCAGGTCCGTTTCGAGCTGGGCGCCTACGCGCTGATGCCGAACGTGAAGGTCATCGCACCGTGGCGCGAATGGGATCTGCTGTCGCGCGAGAAGCTGCTGGCTTACGCCGAGCAGCATGGCATCCCGGTTGAGATGAAGCACAAGAATGGTGGCGCGCCGTATTCGATGGACGCCAACCTGCTGCACATTTCGTTCGAAGGTCGCCATCTGGAAGATCCGAAGAACGAAGCCGAAGAGTCGATGTGGCGCTGGACGGTGTCGCCGGAAGCGGCGCCGGATGCGCCCGAGTACGTCGACCTGGAATTCGAACGCGGCGACGTCGTCGCGATCAACGGCACCCGCCTTGCCGCGCACGAAGTGCTGGCCAAGCTCAATGAGCTGGGCGGCAAGCATGGCGTTGGCCGCCTTGATCTGGTCGAGAACCGCTACGTCGGCATGAAGTCGCGTGGTTGTTACGAAACCCCGGGAGGCACGATTCTCCTGAAGGCGCACCGTGGCATCGAGTCGATCACGCTCGATCGCGAAGTGGCGCATCTGAAGGATGACCTGATGCCGCGCTACGCCAGCCTGATCTACAACGGCTACTGGTGGGCGCCGGAGCGCCGCGCGCTGCAGGTGCTGATCGATCACACCCAGACGAACGTGAATGGCTGGGTGCGCGTGAAGCTCTACAAGGGCTCGGTGTCGGTGGTGGCGCGTGATTCGAAGGACACCCTGTTCGATCAAACCATCGCGACTTTTGACGATGATGGCGGCGCTTACAACCAGGCGGATGCAGGAGGTTTCATCAAGCTCAATGCTTTGCGTATGCGGATCGCGGAAAATGCGCGTCGCAAGCGCGGTGCCTGAGCTTTGAAGTAGTGCGGGCCGCCTCAGGGCGGCCCTTGCGTTTCAAGGCCGCGCTCGCTGCCAAGAGCGGTGGAAGCACCCCGCCGGGCAGCGTCAGACGGATTGACCCCCGAATTGACCCCCTAGATTCGTTCAAGAATGAGGCGCAGCATGATCAAGAAAATCGGTGTCCTGACCAGCGGTGGCGATTCGCCCGGCATGAACGCGGCGATCCGCGCCGTGGTGCGCGCGGGCTTGTCCAGCGGGCTCGAGGTCTACGGCATTCACGACGGTTACCTCGGTTTGCACCAGGACCGCATCGAGAAGCTCGAGCGCTACAGCGTGTCGGACGTCATCAACCGTGGTGGCACCTTCCTCGGCTCGGCCCGCTTCCCGGCCTTCAAGGAAGAGTCGGTGCGTCGCGAGGCGATCCAGAACCTGAAGAAGCACGCGATCGATGCGCTGGTCGTGATCGGCGGCGACGGCTCCTACATGGGCGCCAAGAAGCTCACCGAAATGGGCTACCCCTGCATCGGCCTGCCGGGCACGATCGACAACGACATCGCGGGCACCGATTTCACGATCGGTTTCGATACCGCGCTGAACGTGATTCTCGAAGCGATCGACCGCTTGCGCGATACCTCCAGCTCACACAAGCGCATCTCGGTGGTTGAGGTGATGGGCCGTCACTGCGGTGATCTCGCGATGTCGGCTGCAGTGGCCGGCGGTGCTGAGTTCGTCGTGGTGCCGGAGCAGCCGTTCGACAAGGCCTCGTTGCTGTCGCAAATCGAAGCCGGCATTGCGCGCGGCAAGCGCCATGCGCTGGTCGTGATTTGCGAGCATGTGACCGATGTGAACGCGCTGGCGAAGGAAATCGAGGAACGCACCGAGCTGGAAACCCGCGCCACGATCCTCGGCCACATCCAGCGTGGCGGCTCGCCAACCGCGCGCGATCGCCTGCTCGCCAGCCGCATGGGTGCTTTTGCCGTCGAGCTGCTGCTACAAGGGCATGGTGGCCGTTGCATCGGTTTGCAGCACAACGAGATGGTGCATCACGACATCGTCGACTGCATCGAGAACATGAAGCGCCCGTTCAATCAGGAACTGTTTGACCTGAGCGCCAAGCTGTTCTGACGAGGCTTTGTGTTCACAAAAGCCGCCTGCGGGCGGCTTTTGTCTTTCTGGCGCTGCGCGAATTGTCAGCGTGGCGTCAGCCCAAGTTGCTGAAATGTAGGCAATTTTCTTATTGTGCGGTGCGGGTGCGCTGGGTAGAATCGCGCGCTTCGGAATTTGTCCAAAGCCGGTTCATGGAGCTTGGGTTTGGACAAATCCCATAATCAGAGAGCCCATGGAAACCGTTACCCTGTTCGGTCTGACCGTCGCGCAGTTCGAGGACTTGTCGCTCAAGTTCTTCCTGACCGCGTTGATCGCCTACATGTTCTTCATCATCTGGAACCTTGCGCGCGAATCGAAGGCGGGCAAGGTTGGCACCGCGGTGCTGTTCTTCGCATTGGGCACCGGCATGTTCGGTTTCATGGCGAAGTCGGTGATTGCGAAGGTGCTCGGCATCGAGTGATTACCTGCCCGCGGGCGTACGAAAGGCCACGGCTATAATCCGTGGCCTTTTTCATTTTTCCAGCTCAATGCGGAGAGTCTGATGTCTGTAGCGGATCAGTTCGACGGCGTGTCGGTCGTCAAGAAAGCCAATGTCTACTTCGATGGCAAGTGCGTCAGCCACACGGTGCAGTTTGCCGATGGCACGCGCAAGTCGGTCGGCGTGATTCTGCCGTCCAGCCTCACGTTCAATACTGGTGCGCCGGAAATCATGGAAGTGATCGACGGGCGCTGCCGTGTAAAGCTGGCTGGCGCACCGGCTGCGGTGGAATACGCGGCGGGGCAGTCGTTCAATGTGCCCGGCAACAGCAGTTTCGACATCGAAACGCTGGAAACCCTGCACTACGTCTGCCACTTCGGCTGACGGGGTTCACCGCCCCGTGCAACGCGGGGCGGGCGGCGCTGTCCGAGCGCGCTTAGCGCTGCTCGGCGCCGCGGATCGTCACGGCCGGCAGCGGTAGCGCATGTCGATCGTCGATCGCGCCTGAGAACTGCACGCTCTTGATGTTGGCGACCGGGAAGGCGAGCACGGTGCTTTCCGTCTCCACAATGATCCAGGGGCTTTGCAGGAACCGCTCGATGCCGACCTTCTTGCCCGCCTCGGATTCCAGCTGCTCCGGGAAGGTGAAGGTCTCCTTCTTGCCGTCGATGAACTCGATGACCATGTAGCGTAGTGCCATGCTGATGTCTCCCGGCGCGTGAGTGTGGCTGCGCCCCGATTCTGGCAAGCCGGTTGGCGCGCGGCAAGGCCGCGTCAGGCTTTTGTGACCTCGGCGGCGAAGCGCCGGGCAATCACGCTGACCATGATCAACTGCAGCAGATGAAACAGCATGATCGGCGCGATGATCAGGCCCAGCGCCGGGTTGTTGCCGAACATGATCTTGGCCATCGGCACGCCACTCGCGAGCGATTTCTTTGAGCCACAGAATATCGCCGCGATGCGATCTTCGCGGCTGAAGCCAAGGCTTCGGCACAGCAGACTCGTCAGCACGAACATCAGCACGAACAAGACCACCGACATCAAGGCGATCAGCAACAGCGTGCGCAAGCCGTGCGCCGCCCACACGCCTTCGGCAACCGAATCAGCGAAGGAGTTGGCGACGATCGCGAGGATCGTTGTGCGGTCGAGCAGCTTTGCCGCCGCGAGGTGAGCCTCGACCCAGCGCAGCACGAAGGGGCGCAGCAGTTGGCCGAGCACGATCGGCAACAGCACCAGCAGCACGATCTTCAGGATCACCGGGCCGAGCGCCATGCTGCTGCCTTGGGCGTGCAGGTAGGCATTGATCCAGAGCGGCGTGATGAACACGCCGATCAGGCTCGAGAGGCTGGCATTGAAGATTGCGCCCGGCACATTGCCGCGTGCAATCGAAGTCATTGCGACGGAGGACGACACCGTGGAGGGCAGGGCGCACAGGTAGAACACCCCGAGCGCCAGCGCCGGGTCGAGCTGCCGCCCAAAGAGGTGGTGAAAGCCGATGCCGAGCAGCGGGAAGAGCAGGAAAGTCGAGGCCTGTACCAGCAGGTGCAAGCGCCAGTTGACGACGCCTTCACGCATCTTCTGCGGCGACAGGGTCAGGCCGTAGAGCAGGAATACCAGCGCCACGCCGTAGGTGGTGAAGACATCGATGTGAATCAGTCCGCCGGTCTTCAGCAGCGCTGGCCAGAGCGAGGCCAGCGCGACCGCTGCGATGAGGCTGAGCAGGAATCCGTCGATTCCGAAACGTCTGAGGCGAGCCAGCATGAGCGTCCTTTGATCTTGTGCGCCGTTCGGAGGCGGGCGGCGCAGGCGCTTTTCTTGAAGGGCTTGAATTGTCGCGCAAGTGGGCGCCGCGCGCGTTCGGCGGACAGGCAAGCTGAGTCGCAGACGCGCCACCTTTCAGGCACAACAAGGTCGCTACGCGAAACCTGGAGGACAATACCGGGTCACAACTGCGATGCCGCGGCGAGCTGTGCCGCGGCCAGTCTGGACGCACCGTGCCCGCTTTCCTTCGCGCGCTGAATTCGCGCAACTATCGTCTGTACTTCGCTGGCCAGCTGATCTCGCTGGCGGGCACCTGGATGCAGCAGATCGCAATGATCTGGCTCGCCTACCGTTTATCGAACTCTGCCTTCGTGCTTGGCACCATTGGCTTCGCCAGCCAGATTCCGATCCTCGTGTTCGGGTCGTTTGGCGGGGTTTGGGTCGACCGGCTTGACCGCCGGCGCCTGATGATCTGGACGCAGGCGGTTGCGATGCTGCAGGCGGTGCTGTTGGCCGTGCTCGCCGGTTTCGGCCTGGTGACGCCGATGCTGTTGATTGGCCTCGCTTTCCTGCTCGGCTGTGTCAATGCGCTGGACGTGCCGGTACGGCAAGCGATTGCGGTGCAGCTGGTGGATGACCCCGAGCACCTACCCAACGCCATAGCGCTGAATTCGATGCTGATGAACGGCGGGCGCTTCGTTGGCCCGGCGCTTGCCGGCATCGTGGTTGCGGCGTTCGGTGAAACGGCGTGCTTCGTGCTCAACGCCGCCTCGTACCTCGCTGTGCTGCTGGCGCTGGTGGCGATCCGCCTTGAGCCGATGCCGCCCCGGGCGCAGGCGCCGGCGCTGCAAGCCTTGCGAGAGGGGATTGCGTACGCGATGGCGCATCCCTTCATCCGCCGCTCCTTGTTGCTGGTCGCGAGCATCAGTTTTCTGGCTACGCCTTACGCGGTGATGCTGCCGGTGTTTGCGCGCGAAATCTTCGGCGGTGACGCGCGCACCTACGGTTTTCTCGTCGGTAGCGCGGGAGCAGGATCGCTCGCTGGCAGCCTGCTGTTGGCCACGCATGGTGAGCCGCGCCGCATTGCGCGCTGGGTCGCGTGGGCTGCGCCAGCTGTCGGGGCCTGCCTCGCCGGTTTTGCACTGACGCCGTGGCACGCGCTGGCCGTGCTGTTGCTGATGGGGGTGGGCTTTGCCGTGATTCTTGCTGTCGCGGGCAGCAATGTGCTGATTCAGACCCGCGTCGAAGATGCCTTCCGTGGTCGCGTGATGGCGTTGTACTCAATGGCCTTCCTCGGTGTCGCACCGCTTGGCAGCTTCGCTGTCGGTAGCTTCGGCCATGTGCTGGGCATTCGCGCCACGCTGGCGGCGTGTGGGGTAGCCAGTCTGGCGTGTGGGCTGGTGTATCGCAACGCGGCGCGCAGAGCCATGCGGGCCGCCACCGCAGGCGGCTGAGGAATGAAAAAGGGCGGTCGGCACTGATGTGCCAACCGCCCCGACTTTGTGGTGCGCGACGATTAGACCGTTTTGACCGGGATCTTGCCGATCTTCGCCTGCCATTCGGCCGGGCCGGTCTGGTGCACCGAGGTGCCCAGCGAATCGACCGCCACAGTGACGGGCATGTCGACTACATCGAACTCGTAGATCGCTTCCATGCCGAGGTCAGCGAAGCCGACGACCTTGGCCGTCTTGATCGCTTTGGAAACGAGGTAGGCGGCGCCGCCGACTGCCATCAGGTACACCGACTGGTGCTTCTTGATCGCCTCGATCGCCGTCGGGCCGCGCTCGGCCTTGCCGATCATGCCCAGCAGGCCGGTTTGCGCCAGCACTTGCTCGGTGAACTTGTCCATGCGGGTCGCGGTAGTCGGGCCAGCGGGGCCGACCGCCTCGTCGCGTACCGGGTCGACCGGGCCGACGTAGTAGATGAAGCGGCCTGCCAGATCGACCGGCAGCGTTTCGCCCTTGTTGAGCATGTCCACCATGCGCTTGTGCGCGGCGTCGCGGCCGGTGAGCATCTTGCCGTTGAGCAGCAGCACGTCGCCCGGCTTCCAGGAGGCGACTTCCTCACGGGTTACCGCATTCAGGTCTACGCGCTTGCCCTTGGAGGCGTCGTAGGTGAGGCTGGGCCAGTCGGCGAGCGAGGGCGGGTCAAGGTAGACCGGGCCGGAACCGTCGAGCACGAAGTGTGCGTGGCGGGTGGCGGCACAGTTCGGGATCATTGCCACCGGCAGCGACGCAGCGTGCGTCGGGTAGTCGAGGATCTTCACGTCCAGCACGGTGGTCAGGCCGCCGAGGCCTTGGGCGCCGATGCCCAGCGCATTGACCTTCTCGTAGAGCTCGACGCGCAACTCTTCGATGCGGTTCTGCGGACCGCGCTTGAGCAGCTCCTGCATGTCGATCGGGTCCATCAGCGCTTCCTTGGCGAGCAGCACAGCCTTCTCGGCCGTGCCGCCGATGCCGATGCCCAGCATGCCCGGCGGGCACCAGCCGGCACCCATGGTCGGCACGGTCTTGAGCACCCAGTCGACGATCGAATCCGACGGGTTGAGCATTACCATCTTCGACTTGTTCTCGGAGCCGCCGCCCTTCGCCGCGACAGTGATGTCGACCTTGTCACCCGGCACCATCGCGTAGTGGATCACCGCCGGCGTGTTGTCTTTGGTGTTCTTGCGCGCACCGGCCGGGTCGAGCAGGATCGACGCGCGCAGCTTGTTGTCCGGGTCGTTGTAGGCGCGACGCACGCCTTCGTTGATGGCGTCGTCGAGCGAACCGGTGAAGCCTTCCCAGCGCACGTCCATGCCGACCTTGACGAAAACGGTAACGATGCCGGTGTCCTGACAGATTGGGCGGTGGCCCTCTGCGCACATGCGCGAGTTGATCAGGATCTGCGCCATCGCGTCCTTGGCCGCGGGGCTCTCTTCGAGCTCGTAGGCGCGCGCCAGGTTGGTGATGTAGTCGACCGGGTGGTAGTAGCTGATGTATTGCAAGGCGCCGGCGACGCTGTCGATCAGATCGCTCTGCTTGATGGTGCTCATGTGGTCTCTCCCCCCGGATTGATCAGTGGTCTTTGCCCATGAGCAGCGTGCTGTTCATGATGCGGTCGGTGTACGCCATCACCAGCGCGGAGATGACGAAAGTGACATGGATGCCGATCTGGTAAAGCACGCCGTGCTCGATCACCATGAGCTGGAAGGCGACTGTCGCCTGGCTCATCTTGTTGC
>CAMFLH010000057.1 GCA_945957295.1 uncultured Uliginosibacterium sp. | reverse complement strand
ACCTCCGGCCTCTACGTCCCGAACGTAGCGCTCTACCAGGCTAAGCTACACCCCGATTTGCGTGCCGCAATCGATCAGTGATCTCTCGCAACTGCAAAGTCCGACAATTGTAGCAGCGAATCTTTGAAATGTGAAGGGGGTAATGCAACAAGACCCGCTTTCGCCAACGCAACCTCTTCGATCGCCGCTTGGCGTGTGCGCTCCAGCGCATCCGTGGCGCGGATAGCAGTCATCACCGCAGGGTAAGAGTCGCGACCACCTTCGGTGATTGCATGACGCACCGCATCAGCATGGTCTTGCGAGCCATGCCGCATCACGTGGATCAGCGGTAGCGTCGGCTTGCCTTCAGCAAGGTCATCACCAACATGCTTGCCGGTGTGCGCCTCATCACCCGAGTAATCGAGCACGTCATCCACCAACTGGAAGGCGGTGCCGATGTGGCGGCCGAAGCTCGCCAAGGACTCCTGGCCCGCTTCATCGAGCCCACCCAAGATCGCACCCAACCGAGCGGCCGCTTCAAACAGCATTGCCGTCTTGTAGCGAATCACCCGCAGATAATCATCCACTGTGACATCGACGTTGCGAACATTGAGCAGTTGCAACACCTCGCCCTCAGCGATGACGTTGGTCGCATCAGCCAACACGCGCATCACGCGCATGTCGTCGACGCCGACCATCATCTGGAAGGCGCGCGAATACAGAAAGTCGCCCACCAGTACCGCGGCGGCGTTGCCGAACATCGCGTTGGCTGTGCTGTTACCACGCCGCAAGGCCGACTCGTCGACGACGTCGTCGTGGAGCAACGTAGCGGTGTGGATGAACTCCACCACCGCAGCCAGTTCATGATGATGAGTGCCGCGGTAGCCCAGTGCATTGGCCACAAATAGCAGCAGCGCCGGGCGCAGACGCTTGCCGCCGGCGGCGATGATGTACTCCGCAATCTGGCGGATGAGCACGACATCGGAATGAAGGCGCTGGCGGATCACGCCATCAACCGCAGCCATGTCGGCGGCAATCGGCGCGTAGAGTTCTTGGGTCGACAAGGTGCGGCCGTGCGTGACAAAAGACGCAATGCTAGGAAGCGGCGGCCGGCGAGTCAAGGCGCGCACTTCTGCGAAATCGGGAAAACCCGATAAGAAACCTTGACTTAGGCTTCGCAAAAAGTTAGAGTCGCGGGCTTTTCCACGTAGTTGTTCGTAAAGAACGGAGTCAACATGTACGCGGTCGTAAAAACCGGGGGCAAGCAGTATCGTGTGTCCGCCGGCCAAAAGATCAAGGTAGAACAGATACCTGCGGACGTTGGCGCTGAGATCACCCTGGACCAGGTTCTGGCCGTGGGTGAAGGCGAGTCGGTCAAGATCGGCACGCCTGTGGTTGCTGGTGCTGCCGTGAAGGCCACCGTGATCGCTCAAGGCCGTCACGACAAGGTCACGATTTTCAAGATGCGCCGTCGCAAGCACTACCAGAAGCACCAGGGGCATCGTCAGAACTACACCGAGCTTCGCATCGAAGCGATCTCGGCCTGATAACGGGGAGTCACGCACATGGCACACAAAAAAGCCGGCGGCAGTTCACGTAACGGCCGCGACTCAGAATCGAAACGCCTCGGCGTCAAGCGCTACGGCGGTCAATTCGTGCTGGCTGGCAACATCCTCGTTCGTCAGCGCGGTACCGAATACCACCCGGGCGACAACGTCGGCATCGGCAAGGATCACACCCTCTTCGCGAAGATCGACGGCGTCGTTCAGTTCGTGATCAAGGGCGCGAGCCGCCGCCGCACCATCACCGTGGTGCCCGCCCAGCAGTAATCAACGCTGCCGGGAAGCAAAAGCCCTATCCGCGTGATAGGGCTTTTTCATTTCTGATGGCGCACAACCACTGCAGAGAGGCGGTCGCATCCCCCGGGTGCCACCACCTGTCTGCGGTGCAAGGAGAATCACATGAAATTTTTCGACGAAGCCCGCATTGATGTGCTCGCCGGCGATGGTGGCAACGGCATGGCCTCGTTCCGCCGCGAGAAGTACATCCCCAAAGGCGGCCCGGATGGCGGCGACGGCGGTCACGGCGGCCATGTGATCGTCGTTGCGGACCGCAACGTCAACACGCTGATCGACTACCGCTTCACCCGCACCTTCCGCGCCGAGCGCGGCGAGAACGGCGGCAGCAAGGATTGCTTCGGCAAAGGCGGCAAGGACATCGTGCTGCGCATGCCGGTCGGCACGATCATCTCGGATCTGGAAACCGGCGAGCGGATCGCCGACATGAACCGCGACGGCAAGCAGGTGGTGATCGCACGGGGCGGCCGCGGCGGCCTCGGCAACCTGCATTTCAAGACCGCCACCAACCGCGCCCCACGTAAGAAGACGATGGGCATCCCGGGGGAACGGCGCAGCCTGCACCTGGAACTCAAGGTGCTCGCCGACGTGGGCCTGCTGGGCATGCCGAACGCAGGGAAGTCGACCTTCATCCGCGCTGTATCCGCCGCAAAGCCCAAGGTGGCGGACTATCCGTTCACCACGCTGCATCCCAACCTCGGCGTCGTACGGACCGACGAAGGGCGCAGCTTCGTGATCGCCGATGTGCCGGGCCTGATCGAAGGTGCCGCTGACGGCGCCGGCCTGGGGCACCGCTTCCTGCGCCACCTGGCACGCACCAATGTGTTGCTGCATCTCGTCGACATCGCGCCCTTCTCGCCGGAGACCGATCCGGTACGCGAAGCCAAGGCAATCGTGGCGGAGCTTGAGAAGTACGACCCCGCGCTCGCCGCCAAGCCACGCTGGCTGATCATCAACAAGATCGATCTGCTCGAAGAAGACGAGCGCGATGCGCGCGTCAAGGCCTTCCTGGAGGCCTACGGCCAGGTCGAGCGCTGGTTTGCAATTGCCGCGATCAACGGCGAGAACTGTCGTTCGCTGGTGCTGGCAATCCAGGAGTTCCTTGACGCTCAGCCTAAGCCCGAGTTCACAGCGGACGAAGAGGAAGGCCTGCCGGCTGAGCCGGTCGGCCCGTCCGAGGAAGAAATCATCGCCGCGGCTGCCGCAGAAGGCGATGACGACGACGAGCAAGACGACGAAACGGACTCCAACGAGGACAAGTAAGCGATGCGCGAGCAGATCCGCGAAGCACGCCGGCTGGTGGTGAAAGTCGGCAGCGCACTGGTGACCGACAACGGGCGCGGCCTCGCGCTCGCCGCACTTGAAGACTGGGCGCGCCAGATCGCGGCGCTGCGCCGCGAGGGCCGGCAGATCGTGCTGGTGTCATCCGGCGCGATCGCGGCCGGCATGCAGCGCCTCGGCTGGACCACGCGGCCACACGAAACCCACGCGCTGCAAGCCGCCGCCGCGGTGGGGCAGATGGGACTGGCGCAGGCTTACGAAGGCATCTTCTCTGCCCACGGCCTGAAGACCGCCCAGGTACTGCTAACGCATGAAGATCTGGCCGACCGCACCCGCTACCTCAATGCGCGCTCGACGCTGCTGACGCTGCTTGATCTGGGTGTGATTCCGATCATCAACGAGAACGACACCGTCGTAACTGACGAGATCAAGTTCGGCGACAACGACACGCTCGGGGCGCTGGTCGCCAATCTGATCGAAGCCGACACGCTGATCATCCTGACCGATCAGCAAGGCCTCTATACCGCCGATCCGCGCAAGGATCCGGACGCCACGCTGGTGGCGGAAGCCCGCGCCGAAGACACCTCGCTGGAAGCCATGGCCGGCGGCGCCGGTACCGGCATTTCGCGCGGCGGCATGATCACCAAGATCCGCGCCGCGCAACGTGGCGCTCGCAGCGGCACGCACACCTGCATCGCCAGCGGCCGCGAGCCGGATGCGCTGCTACGTCTCGCCAAGGGCGAATCGCTCGGCACCCTGCTCTTTGCCTCAAGCTCGCCGCTTGCCGCGCGCAAGCAATGGCTGGCGGATCATCTTCAGCTCGCGGGCACCCTGCACCTCGATGCAGGCGCGGTGCGCGCGCTGGAGACCGGCCGCAGCCTGCTGCCGGTCGGGGTCGTATCGGTCGAAGGGGAATTCGGCCGCGGCGCCGTTGTCGCCTGCGTAGGCCCGGACGGCCGCGCACTGGCGCGCGGGCTGACGAACTACGCCAGCCGCGAGGCAAACCGTATTGCGCGCCACGCCAGCCATGAGATCGAGAGCATTCTCGGCTATGTCGACGAGCCTGAGTTGATCCACCGCGACAATCTCGTACTGCTCTGAGCACCCGCTGTCTCGCCGGTTTCCGCGACATAGGGGCGGCCGATGCGTCAATCATGAAATTCGATTGTCGCCCCTAGCGCATTGCCGCTAGAGTCCCCGGTCCTTCAGCAGCACCGGAGATTCAAACGTGACACAGGCTGACGCGACAGCACGCCATCGCATCATCATCGTCGGCGGCGGCGCCGGCGGGCTCGAACTCGCTGTCAAGCTAGGCGACCAGCTCGGCAAGCCCGGCAAGGCCGACATCACACTGGTCGATCGCGGCCGCACCCACGTTTGGAAACCGCTGCTGCATCAGGTGGCGGCAGGCACACTGGACAGCCATGCCGACGAAATCGAGTACCTCGCACTCGGTCGTCGCCACCACTTCCGTTTTCGCCAGGGCGAATTCACCGGACTGGATCGGGCGAAGAAAGAGATCCGGCTCGCGCCGGTGCGTTCACTCGAAGGCGAAGTGCTACTACCGGAATCCACCCTCCCCTACGACACGCTAGTGTTCGCGCTGGGCAGCCAGACCAACGACTTCGGCACCCCCGGTGCGCGCGAGCACAGCATCATGTTGGACTCACCTGCCGCTGCGCTGCATTTCCACCGCAAACTGATCGATGCCTCGATTCGCGCACAGGCGGGCGGCCCCGCTGCGGGCCAAGGGCGCTTCACCGTGGCGATCATCGGCGGCGGTGCGACGGGCGTGGAACTCGCGGCGGAGCTGCACATGACCGCCCGCATCATGGCGAGCTTCGGGCTGGAGAACCTTCACCCGGAACGCGATCTGAAGATCTCGATCGTCGACGCGGCGCCTCGCATCCTGCCGCTGCTGCCGGAGCGCGTGTCGTCGGCGGTGTCGCGCGAACTGCGCAAACTCGACATTGATCTGCACACGAACGAGAAGGTCGTCGAGGTCAACGCCGAAGGCGTCCGCATGGGCAGCGGCAAGTTCATTCCGAGCGGGCTGACCGTGTGGGCCGCCGGCATCAAGGCGCCGGATTTCCTGCGTGATATCGATGGGCTGGAGACGAACCGGATCAACCAGCTGGTGGTCGATCGCAGCTTGCGCAGCACACGCGATGCGTCGATCTACGCGATGGGTGACTGCGCCGCATGCCCGATGGACGACAGCGGCAAGACAATGGTGCCGCCTCGCGCGCAGGCCGCACACCAGCAGGCGCTACTGCTCGCCAGGACGATTCCACGCGTGCTGGCTGGCAAATCCGGCCTGCCCTTCCGCTACCACGACCACGGCTCGCTCGTGTCGCTCGGAGAGTACAGCACGGTTGGCAGCCTCATGGGGCGCGTTGCTAGTGGCGGCGTGTTCATCGAAGGCATGTTCGCGAAGTGGATGTACTGGTCGCTGTACAAGAAGCACCAGGTCGCGATCAACGGCATGTTCCGCACCTGGCTGGCGACCTGGGTCGAGGCGATCGACCGCATGCGCAATCCGCGTATCAAGCTGCACTGAAGAACAACGAGGGCGACCATGGGTCGCCCCTTCGCACAAAAGAAAACGGCCCGCAGAAGCGGGCCGTTTCACATGCAGCAGCGGGTTCGGCTTAGTTCTCGCCGAGCACCGACACCGTCACGTTGACCAGCACGTCGGTGTGCAGCGCGACTTGCAGCGCGTTGTCACCGATCGCCTTGATCGGACCGAGCGGCATGCGAACCGCGGCCTTTTCAACCGAGAAGCCTTGCGCGTTGAGCGCTTCGGCGACGTCGGCGTTTGTCACGGAACCGAACAGACGACCATCAACACCGGCCTTGCGGACGATCTGAACGGTGGTGCCATCCAGCTTGCCAGCCAGTTCCTGAGCGGCAGCCAGCTTCTCGGCGGCAACGCGCTCGAGCTCGGCGCGCTTGGCTTCGAAAGCAGCCAGGTTGTCAGCAGTGGCGCGCTTGGCCTTGCCGTTCGGGATCAGGAAGTTACGGGCGTAACCGTCCTTGACCTTGACGACATCGCCGAGGTTGCCGAGGTTGATGACCTTTTCGAGCAGAATGATTTGCATGGTGATTCCTCTCCGGCCCGATTAGTCGTGCAGGTCGCAGAACGGCAACAGGGCCAGGAAGCGGGCGCGCTTGATCGCAGCCTGCAGCTGACGCTGATAGCCGGCCTTGGTGCCGGTGATACGGGCCGGCATGATCTTGCCGGTTTCGGTCACGAATTCCTTGAGGACGTCGACGTCCTTGTAGTCGATCAGCTCGACTTTTTCAGCCGTGAAACGGCAGAACTTGCGACGCTTGAAGAGCCCGCCGCGGCGGTTGCCGCCCTTCTTGTCGTCTTTCTTTTTCGGTCTGAAAGCCATTTTCAGTTCCCTTCCAAAATTTCGATCGTATTCACATGCATCACCAGGCCTTTATGCCGCGCGCTACGCGCTGCGAGAAACCCGGTGAGCGTCACCTTGTCGCCCGGACGGTGAGCCTGCGCAGACAGCGCGACGTCACCCAAAGCCAGCACAGCAACCTCGCACCGCACTTCCCGCTCGATTCCGGCCTCGACCTGTCGTGAGACATGTTCGAGACTGAATTCAAGGACCGGCATCCCTGCCGGCGTTCTGCGGAGTACGCTGCATTCGGCGATAACTCCATCCAGAACCAGTGCGTTACGCATCACCTCCTGGCGGCCCGGGAGTCAGGCGACTCAGGCTTCGGCGGTCTTCGCTTCTTCGGCAGCAGGTGCCGGGGTCAGCGACTTGGCCTTCTCTTCCTTCATCATCGGAGACGGCGCAGTGACAGCCTTCTTCATCTTGATGGTGAGGTGGCGCAGGACGGCGTCGTTGAACTTGAACGCGTGTTCGAGTTCAGTGAGCGCTTCCTGATCCGTCTCGATGTTCATCAGGACGTAGTGAGCCTTGTGAACCTTCTGGATCGGGTAAGCCAGCTGACGACGACCCCAGTCTTCAAGACGATGGATCTGGCCGCCACGCTGGGTCACGAGCGCCTTGTAGCGCTCGATCATCGCCGGCACCTGTTCGGACTGGTCCGGGTGGACGATGAATACAACTTCGTAATGTCGCATGGATGCTCCTTGCGGTTGCGTCAATCACAGCCCCCCGGCATGCGAAACCGGTGGAGCAAGGGAACCCGCGATTTTATACAAGCCCATGTATTTATTCAAGTTGACGAACCTGGGCGCGGATAGCGCGCGGGAGGCGATTTGCTTTGCATGATTTCGCAATAGGCAGCGACGCCGCGCCCTCTATACTCGTGCGCTTGTTTTTGCGACCCGGAGACGAAACAGATGAAGCTCGAAACGCTTGCGGTACATGCGGGCTACTCGCCCGACCCGACGACGCGTGCGGTGGCGGTGCCGCTCTACCAGACGGTGGCTTATGCCTTTGACGACACCCAGCATGGCGCCGATCTGTTTGATCTGAAAGTGCCGGGCAACATCTACACCCGCATCATGAACCCGACGCAGGATGTGCTGGAGAAGCGCGTTGCGGCGCTCGAGGGCGGCATTGCGGCACTGGCGCTGGCCTCCGGTCAGGCAGCGATCACCTACGCGATCCAGACCATCGCCGAGGCTGGCGACAACATCGTCTCGGCCGCGACACTGTACGGCGGCACCTACAATCTGTTTGCCCACACACTGCCGCAGTACGGCATCAACGTGCGCTTTGCGGACTACCGGGACCCGGCGAGCTTTGAAGCATTGATAGATGAGCGGACCAAGGCAGTCTACGTCGAATCGATCGGCAACCCACTAGGCAACATCACCGATATCGAAGCCATCGCCGCTATCGCGCACCGCCATGGCGTGCCACTGATCGTCGACAACACCGTGCCCTCGCCCTACCTGCTGCGACCGATCGAGTTCGGCGCGGACATCGTGGTGCATTCGCTGACCAAGTACCTCGGCGGCCACGGCAACTCAATCGGTGGCGCGATCGTCGACTCGGGCAAATTCCCGTGGGCCGATCACAAGGCCCGCTTCCGCCGCCTAAACGAACCGGATGTTTCCTACCACGGCGTGGTCTACACGGAAGCCCTCGGCCCGGCGGCCTACATCGGCCGTGCGCGCGTAGTGCCGCTGCGCAACATGGGTGCTGCGATCTCGCCCTTCAACGCCTTCATGATCCTGCAGGGCATCGAGACGCTGGCGCTGCGGATGGACCGCATCACCGCGAACACCCGCAAGATCGCCGAGTACCTGAAGGCCCATGCGAAGGTGAAGTGGGTGAATTACGCGGGACTTG
The DNA here is from genome assembly GCA_945957295.1 of uncultured Uliginosibacterium sp. Taxonomy (GTDB): domain Bacteria; phylum Pseudomonadota; class Gammaproteobacteria; order Burkholderiales; family Rhodocyclaceae; genus Niveibacterium. The sequence goes on along the minus strand of CAMFLH010000057.1, from coordinate 14,184 downwards.
CGGATCACCGCGACCATGCGTTGGCGCAGAAGTACATGGGCGGCCGGCCATCCGGCATCCTGACCTTTGGTGTCGAAGGCGGGCTGGAGGGCGGCGCGCGCTTCCAGGATGCACTGAAGCTCTTTACCCGATTGGTAAACATCGGCGACGCGAAGTCGCTCGCCTGCCACCCGGCCTCCACCACCCACCGCCAGCTCTCACCGGCGGAGCTGGAAAAGGCCGGCGTGACGCTCGATACGGTGCGCCTGTCGATCGGCATCGAGCACATCGACGACCTGATCGCCGATCTGGATCAGGCGCTCGCCGCCGCCTGATATCTGATCGGGCGCTACAGAAAAAACGGGCACCCACGGGCGCCCGTTTTTCATTTACAGTCAAAGAGGCTCACAAGGCGTCGATCGCTTTCGCCATCGCCACATCGCGCACCGACAGTCCGCCCGCATCGTGCGTCGTGAGCAGGATTTCCACCCGGTTGTAGACGTTGCTCCACTCAGGATGGTGGTCGTGCTTCTCAGCAAGCAGCGCCACGCGATTCATGAAGCCCCAGGCCTCGCTGAAATCGCGGAACTTGAAGTGTTTCACTAACGCGTCGCGGCCCGCTTCATGCGCCCAGCCCTTGAGCGCGGCGAGTGCAGCGTGGCGCTCGGCGTCAGTCAGTTTCGCAATCGCCATGGCTCACCTCAGACGATGCTGCAAGCCTGGTCAAAGGCGAAACGCGGGCTGCGCGCATGCAGCGCGCTGCGATCGCCGTAACCGAGGTTGCAGAGAAAGTTGCTCTTGATCGCTGTGCCGGCAAAGAACTCGGCATCGACCATCGCGTTGTTGAAACCGGACATCGGCCCGCAATCCAGCCCCAGCGCGCGTGCGGCAAGAATCAGGTAGGCCCCTTGCAGGCTGCCGTTGCGGAAAGCGGTGGTCTGGATCTTGGCGTCGTTGCCGGCGAACCACGCACGCGCATCAGTATGTGGAAACAGGTAGCTGAGCTGGTCATGGAACTGCAGGTCGTAGCCGATGATCGCCGTCACCGGCGCAGCCATGGTCTTCGCGCGGTTACCCTCATCGAGTGCCGGCGCGAGGCGCGCCTTAGCCTCCGGGGAGGTCACGAAAACAATCCTTGCAGGCGAGCAATTGGCTGAAGTAGGCGCCATCTTCAGCAGATCGTAGAGTTGATGCAGCAACGCAGGCTCGACCGTTTTGTCGAACCAGACGCTGTGCGTGCGGGCGCTGTTGAAGAGTTGGTCCAGCGCCTCCGCAGCGAGTGCTTGGGTCATGGGTTGGGTATGCTCCGTCAGCCAGAATTCGCGCCAGCCCGGTCGGGTCAGCGCAGCGAAAAATCGACGCGGCTGGCGCTTGTGGCAGCCTTCGCGTCGCTCTTGTCCTTGTCTTCTCCCAGCTTGGGCGCCAGCACGAACACGCGCTCGACCGGCACCTTTCCGCTTTCGACCAACCAGGTCTTGACCTGGTTCGCGCGCTCCTGCGCCAGCGCTCGCACATCGGCATCGCCCACGTTCGCAACGCTCATCATCATCCGCTCCATGTCGGCGACCGGTACGTCCTTCTGCATGCCCACGACGTTGCGCGGCTTATTGGGGATCTTCTCGTCGGCGTAGACGCGCTTGAGCAGTGCCGGATACTCGGCCGGATCGACGCGCACCTCGTCAATGCCGCCGCCGGATTCGCCCGCCTTGGCCATGTCTTGCAGCTTCAGGCTGCGAACCTTGCGTTGATAGCTCTCGCGCTTAAGGCCCTCGGCATCCACCAGCGGATCGGCGCGCCCCGTCAGCTCCAGCGTGATTGACGGGCGATCCTTCAGGGTCTTGGCAATAATCTCGAGTCGCTTGGCGCCATCGGCGTCGATCCGTGCGGAGCCGGCCGTGAAAGCGAGCTGGGACACATCCGCACCACTATCCCCCCCCACGAGGAAGGAGAACGGCGACGACACGACTTTGCCGAAGAAGTTGAGGATCATCTTCCAGACGATGCCGCCAACAGAGAACTCCGGGTCGTCCAAAGTGCCCCCCACCGGCAGGTTCACATCGATCTCGCCGCGGTTGTTTTTCAACAGATTCACTGCAAAGCGAACCGGCAGCGACGTCGCGTCCGGGCTCTCGACCTTGTCGCCGAAGGTCAGCTGATCCAGGAAAACGTGGTTCTCGGCACTGAGCTTGCGGTCCTCGATGCGGTAACGCAGATCCATCGAGAGTTTGCCCTTCTCGATGCCGTAGCCAACGTATTTGCTGGCATACGCCGACAGCGCCGTGAGCTCGTAACCCTTGACCGAGGTCTTCACGTCGAGGAAGCGGTCATTACGGAACGGCGCCAGCTGGCCACTGATCTCGAGCGGCGCCAGTCCATCCACCGCGCCGCGCAGATCAAGTGCCGCCACCTTTGCCGGATCCGTGCCAAGGTTCTCGATACGGCCGGCAACGCCCGACAGGCGAGCATCGAAATTCGGCCGCACGAAGCGGTCGCTGTAATTGATCGACGCGCCGCTGAGCACGATGCGGTCGATGCGGATCGGCGGCATCGGCTTCGCCGGCGGTACGGTCGCCGTGCTGGCCGCGGCGGCCGGCTTCTTCGCTTCGGGCGTCGCACTCGCGGGGGTGTCGTCGTCCGCATGCCGCCGCTGCGTGACTTCGCGCAGGTTCAGCTCCCCCTCCTTGCTCAGGATCAGGCGCGTCTGCAGATCGCGTAGCGCAATTTCCCCAACACCAATCGACAACGGCGACAATCGCAGATCAATGCCACTGAACGAGAAATTGCCCCAGCGCACGAAGTCGGCGTCGTTGATCAGATCCAGCGAGGAGAAGTCCGCCACCGCCACCCGGCCCTTGTAGCTGCCAGCGGGCGCATCGGGTTTACTCAGATCAAGGCTCAGTGCGCCCTGCGCAGAGACCTTGGCGCGCGTGACCGAGACCTCATAGTCGCGCGTCACCTGCGCCACCAGCGGCACCACATCGAGCCCGTTGCCATCGATCTTCAGATCGGTGCGGAGGGGCTGCGGCGAGATGCGGCCGTCGACGGACAGGCGACCTTTCTGATTCCAGCCCGTGGTCAGCTTGATTTGCGCATAGCTGCCAGGACGGCTGTCGACGCCGCTGAGCGCGACGGTCAGTGGCGAGAGGTTCAGGCGCAACGGTGTGGGCCGCGAGACATCGTCGTAACGCAGCGTCGCAGCGTTGAGCGTCAGCTCACCCACCGCATAGTGCCAATCGGTGTCCGTCGTCGCGGCTTTCGATGCCTCGCCCGATTTGGCAGCGGGCTTGTTGCCCGCCAGGCGCGCGAGGTTGAAGTGACCGTCCTTGTCGCGCTGCAGCGCGAACTGCGGCGCCTCGATGCTTGCCGCAGACAACTTGATCGTCCGCTGCGGCAGGTCGAGCGTCAGCGCACTCAAGGCGAGCTTCGGCACCTTCAGGAACGGGGCTTTCTCGCCCCGCAAACGCAACGCCAAGTCTGCCGCGCCAAGTTCGGCATCTTTGAGCACAACACCGACGCCCTGCTCTCCAACCTGCAAATCGATCGGCACATGGCCACTCAGCCGCGCACTATCAACGATAAGGCCCGGGACGGTGGCTGCAACGTAGGGCGACCCTCGCGCCGGTTGAAGCTCAGCGAAGTCGAGCACACCGGTCAAATGCAGTGGCTTGAGCGTAAGATTGGACTCCAGACCAATCGATTCGCCGCCATCGCCCTTGGCGGACAGCTTTAGCGCAGCCGGCTTGTCCAGGGCCGATGAAAGCCCCTTGAGCTCGATGTCGAGCGTCTCCACAGCCATCTTCACAGGCGGATCGGTTGTTACGTTCGAGATGCCGACATGGCCGTGCTCAAGCGCAATCCGGTCGAGTTGCCATTGCCAGGCGGAGTCGCTCTCGGGCCTAGCGGGCGCGACTTCACCCGCCTGACTGGTGTAGGCGAGCAGCTCGCGCTGGATCGCCAGCACCGCCTTGATGCGATTGCTGCGATCGAACTCGACCGCAATACCGGGTTTCACGAGCTCCACCGCTTGCACATGCGCCTTACGCGCGAGCGGCTGAACATCGGCAAGCGTGATTCGCAACGCATCGAAATGCGCAATGTCGCTGCCATCCGAATCGCGCAGCAACCAGTCCAGCGCACTGGCTTGGCCAGATAGCGTAATGCTGGGCGCCTTGCCGAGCGCTTGCTCGAAACGCAAATGCAGGTCGGCCGCGAGCTTGCCTTTCTCGAGCAACACGCCCGGCTTCTTGGGCAGGTATGCCAAGTAGGGCGCGAGCTCCACAGGTGCGAGCGTAAGCTGGAGTTCTGCATCGCGCCGCTCGCGCGAGAAGGGGCGGGTCTTGCCGCCCAACTCCACTGCCGTGCCATTCACCTGCGCTGAAAGACGAGGGTTGGCGAACACCTCGACATCTGCCGGGATGCTGGAGATAAAAGGCAAGGAGAAAGCGAGTCGCTCGATCCGGTGCTCACGGCCAACCGGTTTGTCATTGAAGCGCAGCAGGCCTCCAGTGACTTCGATGTTGTAGAGCGCAAAGCGGGTATCGCCACCGCCTTCTTTCTTCGGCTGCTTCGCGAGTCGCTCGAGAATGTCGCTGATCGAATAGCGGTTCGGTGCCTCACGGGCGAGGTAGACCTGTGGCCGCTCGACCCGCAGCGAGCGCACCACTACCGCGCGATGCAGCAGGGAGCTCACGCCTTCGAGGTTGGCCTCCGCGCGACCAATTTCGAGCAGCGGCGGTTCGCCCACCCGACCACTGATCTTCAGGTCGTCGATGCCCGCCGACAGCCGGAGCAGGTTGATATGCACTGCGCCAACGCTGACCGGTCGGTCGAGCATGGCGCCCAATTCGTTCTGCAACGCGCCACGCACAAACGGCGGCGCCACGAGGGCAACCGCCCCCGCCAGCACCAGCACCGCCAAAATCGCGATCGCCGCACGGCGCCCCCAGCGCCGTACCCCCGGATGACTCATCACCGCCGGCAATGCCTTCATCGCAACCCTCGTCTTCTTGTTATGGGCCTGCTTTCAGCTTAGCAGTGGCCCCACGCAACGCCTCACATTGCGCCGGTCGGCGCGGGCTCCATGGCGAGGAACACGCGGTCCAGCGTTTCCGCCTGCGCCAGCGCATCGTCGAGCGGATAGCGCAGCGGCTCCTCGGCGCGCATTGCGCGCTGGAAATGCGACACCATGCGCACATAGGCATCGGTGGGCGAAAAGTGGTGTGCATGCGCGTCGTGCCAGAGTACAACCTCCCGCTCCTTGTTCAGGAAGGGCTGATCGATGCGCAAGGCACCATGCGCCCCGAGCACCTCGAAACCCTGATGGAAGGGCAAAGAGAAGCCACAGTCCATGTGCGCGGTCGCATCGCCGAAACGCAGTAACGCACTCAAGGCGTGGTCGACGCCACGGTCGGTGTAGCTCACCTGCGCAGCCAGCACGTCGGGCTGCTCGCCAGTGAGCTGGCGCATCAGATCGAGCGGGTAGCAGCCCACGTCATACAGTGCGCCGCCGCCCATGGCCGGGTCCCAACGCACGTCCTCGGGCCGATCGAGCACGAAAGCGAAGGCGCCGCGCATCACCCTTGGCTGGCCGATCGCGCCATCGCGCACCAGCGCATGGAGTTGCTCGATTGCGGGATGGAAGCGGTACATGAAGGCCTCCATCGCAAGGCGGCCGTGAATCCGCTGCGCCGCCTGCAACTGCGCAACCTGGCGCGCATTGAGGGTGAGCGGCTTTTCGCACAGCACGTGCTTGCCGGCGGCCAGCGCCGCAAGCGCCCATGGCAAATGGGCTGCGTTGTGCAACGCGATGTACACCGCATCGATGTCGGCGTGCTGCACCAGATCGAGGTAATCCACGGTGCACGGAATACCGTTTCGCTGGGCGTAGACTTGGCCGCGCTGCAAATCGCGGCATCCTAGCGCGACGACATGCCCGCCTGCGGCACGGATGGCAGGAATCAATGCTTGTTCGGCGATCCGTGCTGCACCGAGCACGCCCCACTTCACGGTAGCTCCCACGCCAGTGTTCATTGCTGCCCTCCCCCGGGCGAACTTATTGCCTGCTCTTCACGCCCTCTACTTGCTGCAGACGCAAGGCAAGAATGATGTTGTCGGCCCGCAGCGAGTGGTTGACCGCCAGATCAAACCAACGCGGGTTTCCAGTTGTACATGCCTGCCCCAGCGCCACCACCGCACTACGCCGCGCCTGCACATAGCGCAAGAGCAGCTCGCGGTTCGGAGCCCCGGCGGGCAAAGCGGTCACGGCTCGCAGTTGTAGTTCCCGTCCCGGCAACAGCTCCCCTTCGATCTGTTCCAGCGCTTCCGCGCTGGTGATCTTTCCCTGTCGCATGCCGGCAACCAGCGCTGCCGTGTGTTGCGTCAGCTCCTGATCAGCCTCCGCAAACAATTGCGTCTGGTGCTGTTCGGCGGCCATACGACGGAAGCCCTCGCCAGCCGGCTGCGCGCCGCCCCACAACACCAGCGCGAGACCGCTCACCGCCGAAATGCCAGCCAGCCCGCGCAACCACACCGCGAGGCCGGGCCGCTGATCAAGCGGGTGCGCAAATCCGGCGCCCAGGATGAAGCCACCGACGAGGCCACCCAAGTGCGCCGCGTTATCGATGCCCGGCAAGGTGAAGCCCGCAAACAGCGAAAAACCGATGAAGGCGACCGTGCTGGTGCGCAGTTCGCGCAACAAGCCTTCCGGCACCGCGCGGCGCTCGAAGATGAGGTAGGCGAGCAAGGCGCCATAAAGACCGAAGATCGCGCCGGAAGCGCCCACGCTCAGCACGGCGGGCTTCCACCACAGGCTCGCGAGCGAGCCCAGCAGCCCGGCGCCGGCGTAGGTCAGAAGATAGTTCCGGTGGCCGAAGAGGCGCTCGGTTACCGCACCGACCTGCCACAGCGCGAACATGTTCATCGCGATATGCATCACGCCGCCGTGCAGGAACAGCGCCGTGACGACACGCCAGGTCTGCCCGGTCAGCGCGGCCGGGCCGTACAGCGCCCCGGCGCGGATCAGCACCCGGCTATCGATCTGCAGCAGACCGTGGCTGCGCAGCATCAGCCAAGCAAAGGCCAAGCCGTTGGCCAGCAGCAATACCGATGTCACCCACGGGCGCTTGATGCGCCCGAACAGCAAATCGAGAAAGCGTTGTTCGTCCAGCTTGCAGCCCTCAGAGCGCGCGGCGCTCGACCAGCGCCTGCGCAATTGTTCCGATGTCGGTGTGTTCCAGCTCACCGCCGACGGGCAGCCCGCGAGCGATGCGGCTGACCTTCAGCCCGCGCGCGCGCAACATCTCACCCACGTAATGTGCAGTCGCCTCGCCTTCGTTGGTGAAGTTGGTCGCGAGAATCACTTCCTGCACGGCGCCGTCGGTCGCACGCGCGAGCAAACGGTCGAGCCGCAGTTCGCGCGCTCCGATCCCGTCGAGGGGCGACACACGGCCCATCAGCACGTAGTACATGCCGCGGTAAGCGTGGGTCTGCTCCATCATCGCAAGATCGGCCGGCATTTCGACCACGCAGAGCTGCTGCGGATCGCGTGCCGGGTTGAGGCAACGGTCGCATACCTCCGCCTCGGTGAACGTATTGCAGCGATTGCAGTGCCGGATGTGCGCGAGCGCGGCATCCAGCGCGCGACCCAGGCGTCCCGCGCCCTGACGATCCCGCTGCAACAGGTGATAGGCCATGCGTTGGGCGGACTTCGGCCCAACGCCCGGCAACACGCGCAAGGCGTCAATCAGTTCGTCGAGGGCAGCGGGCATGCGATCGCGTCAGTCGTGATGCGCGGGGGTACGTTGACGTGCCCCCGCATCGATTGCTCAGAAGGGCAGCTTCATGCCCGGCGGCAGGTTCAGGCCGGCGGTGAAGCCGGACATCTTCTCCTGCGTGGTGGCCTCGACCTTGCGCACAGCATCGTTCATCGCGGCGGCAACGAGGTCTTCGAGCATTTCCTTGTCGTCCATGACGGACGGATCGATCGTCACGCGGCGCACATCGTACTTGCAGGTCATCTGCACCTTGACCATGCCGGCGCCGGACGCACCTTCAACCTCGATCAAAGCCAGCGCTTCCTGCGCCTTCTTCATGTTTTCCTGCATCTGCTGAGCCTGCTTCATCAGCCCCGCCAGATTGCCCATGCCACCACCCTTGAACATCGCTTGCTCTCCTTCTTAAAGCGGTTTTACCGACGCTTCCACGAGCGTCGCATCGAATCGTTCGATCACTTCGCGCACGAAAGGATCGGCCTCCAACGCCGCCACTGCATCAGCATGCCGGCGCTGCTTTTCAACCTGGTTGCGCTGGGCCGGCGTTTCGCTGGCCACTGCGCCAATTTCAATTCCAAGCCGCGCCGCACGTCCCAGCAAGGCGGACAGCGCATCCTGCAGCTTGTCGCGCGTGCTCTGCATCGCAGCGAGATGTTTGTGCGTTTCTGGCAAGCGCAAGCGCACCAGCGAGCCGTCAAAACCCAGCAACTCGCATTGCTGCGCAAGCTCGCGCACCAGGCCGCCCAGCCGCATCGCGGCGACCATGCCGTGCCAGTCGTCCAGCGCGCCGTTCCAGACTATGGGTTCAGCAGGCTGGGGCATCGCCGCGGCGGGCTTCGGCGCCTGTTCGCGGGCGGCAGTTGCTGCGACGGGCGCCACCGTCTGCACGTAAGGTGGCTCGAAAGGTGGTTCGAAATCCGGCTCCAGCACCGGCTCGTAACGAGCATCAAACCCCGGCTCGAACGGCGGCTCCGTTTGCGCTGCCGGAACAACTGCGGCAGGCGCCGCAGGCTCGGGTTCGGGATCGGGCGCCGGTTCGCGCGGCGTCGGTGCTGCAGCGGGCGCAGCCGCCCTCGGCGCGACAGACTGCGTCATTTGGGCCGTTTTTGCGGCGGCGGCCGCCGGCGCGGGGCTCGCCGGTAACGACCTCGCACGCTGCGCACCGCCTGACGGCGCGCTACCCGCGGTACCACGCGCCTCACCTGGCGTTTCGGGCCGGAAGGCATGCAGGCGCAGCAGCGTCATCGTGAATCCGGCATACGGATCCGGCGCCAGCGCGAGGTCATCACGACCGTGAATCGCGATCTGATAGGCGAGCTGCAGAAACTCCGGGTCGAAGCGCGCTGCAAGCGCTTCGAGCTGCGCGCGCTCCTGCAAATCCGTGATCGCTTGTGGCGCGAATTGCGTCAGCGCAAGCCGGTGCAACAGGCTCGCGAAGGCTTGCAGTGCGGCCTCGAAGCTGAGGCTGCGCGCCTGCATTTCGTCCGCAACGGCCAGCATTGCCGGCAAATCCTGCGCCGCGAGCCCTTCGACAAGCGCGTAGAGCTGGTCTTCGCCGACCGAGCCGAGCATGTCGCGCACGCCCTGCTCTTCGACCCGACCGGCCCCATGCGCGATCGCCTGATCCAGCAATGACAGCGCGTCGCGCATCGAACCGTTCGCACCCCGCGCGAGGTGACGCAGCGCGCCCGCCTCGAAGGGCACGTTCTCTTGCTCAAGGATGCGCGACAGGTGATCGACGATATGCCCCGGCGGCATCTGCTTGAGGTTGAACTGCAGGCAGCGCGACAGCACCGTGGCCGGGATCTTCTGCGGATCAGTCGTCGCGAGAATGAACTTCATGTGCGCCGGCGGCTCTTCCAGCGTCTTGAGCATCGCGTTGAACGCGTGCCCGGTGAGCTGGTGCACTTCGTCGATCATGTAGACCTTGTAGCGACCGCGGGTCGGCGCGTAAGCCGCCTTGTCCAGCAACGAGGCCATGTCATCGACGCCGCGATTCGAGGCCGCGTCCATCTCTACGTAATCGACGAAGCGCCCCGCATCGATTTCCTGACAAGCCGAACAGACCCCGCAGGGTGTTGCGGTCACGCCGGTTTCGCAGTTCAGCGCCTTGGCCAGGATACGGGAGATCGTCGTCTTGCCGACGCCTCGCGTACCGGTGAAGAGCCAGGCGTGGTGCAGGCGACCGGTGGCGAGCGCATGCGTCAGCGCGCGCACCACATGCTCCTGCCCGACGAGGGTGTCGAAGCTTTTCGGGCGCCATTTGCGCGCCAGCACCAAGTAACTCATGCGGCGATTCTAGCAGAGGGCTGAAGCGCGCCCGTGGCTTGAGGCGAGCGTGTGGTGATAGCCAATATTGATGACAGTGGTTGTCTCAATCAATTGGTCCTAAGAGCGCCGGGCGGCCAGACTACAAGCGAGGCACACAGCAACCGGAGGTCACCATGCAAGCACTCACTAACAGCCACGCCCTGCGCCGCGCCCGCCGCAGCCTCGGGCTCGCGATCTTCATGGCCGGATCGACGGTGCTGGCGATGCAAGGCGTCGAACTACTCAATACCAACACCGCAAATGCGGCGGATTCCCGTATTCATACGATCAGCCGGCCGGCGCACGGTATCGGCAAGCACGTTGGCATCGCCACCTGATCGCGAAACCGCCGCGAAAAAAGCAAAGGGCGTCGAAGTTTCCTTCGACGCCCTTTTCGTATTCAGGGTGGCGAGCCTGACCCCCGGCACTTGCAGGGAGCGGTTATGGCTGCTTCCTTCCGGACCTGACCAGATTCCCACGCTGCAATGCGAGGAGACCCGCCACGCCGAATCATAACACGCCAACAGCGCTCGTCGGCACGCACACGCCCTGCCCGCCCACCGCGGACGGAAATATCAAGAAGTCAGCGCGTGCGCTGCCGCCGCGCCTCGAACAAGCAGATACCGCTCGCGACCGATACGTTGAGGCTCTCGACCGAACCGTACATCGGAATCTTCGCCAATTCGTCGCAGGTCTCACGCGTCAGCCGACGTAGCCCATCGCCCTCTGCCCCCAACACCCAGGCGAGCGAGCCGCGCTGGTCGATCGCGTACAAGTCCTTGTCCGCCTCACCGGCCGCACCCACGCACCAAACGCCAAACTCCTGCAGTTCGCGCAACGTGCGAGCAAGGTTGGTAACGGTGATGTAGGGCACGGTATCCGCGGCACCGCTGGCAACCTTCATTGCCGTGGCGTTGAGGCCAACCGAGCGATCCTTCGGTGCAATGACCGCATGGGCGCCCGCACCATCGGCAACACGCAAAGCCGCACCAAGGTTATGCGGATCGGTCACGCCGTCGAGCACCAGCAGCAGCGCGGGTTCAGTGAGGCCTTCAAGGACGTCGTCAACCTTCAGCGCACGCTGCCGTGCATCGATCTTCGCAACGACGCCCTGGTGGCGATGCGTCCCGGCCATGCCGTCAAGGCGCGGGCCATCGACCGGATGCAATCGCACCCCGGCCAATTCGGCGCGTGCAACCAGATCCTTGGCGCGCGCGTCAGCCCGCTTGGCATCGAGGTAGATCTCCAGCACCGACTCCGGGTCATGCCTCAGCTTGGCCCCGATTGCGTGGAATCCGTGGATATAGCGCGTTTCAGCCACGACGGCCTCCTTTCTTGCGCGGACCACCTTTGGGGGCTGGCTTCTTGCCCGTAGGGGCGGGCTTGCCGGCTGATGCCTTGCGCGGTGCGGCGCCCGCTTTTTTGGCCGGCTTGGCGCCTTGTTTCTTGGCCCGTGGTGGCGGCGTACCGCTGCGTTCCCGCGGCGCGGCGCCCACCTTGCGCCGCGCGGCACCCGGCAGCGCCGCTCCAGCCTTGACACCCTGAAGCTCGCGCCAGCTAAGGAACTCACCTTCGTCGTCGTCCAGCGCCGCGGCCACCGGTTTTTCGCGGCTGCCGTCGCGCGCCGCATCACGCGCAGTCTTGCCGCGCCGAGCCGTAGCCGACGGCGTCGCCTCAACCAAACGGAAGTCGATCTTGCGACTTTCGAGATCGACGCGGACCAGTTGTACCTTTACGCGATCGGACAAGCGGAAGCGTTGGCCGGTGCGCTCACCGACCAGTTCATGGCGGGCATCGTCGAAATGGAAATAGTCGGCACCGAGATCCGAGATGTGCACAAGACCCTCGATGAACACGTCGTCAAGCGCCACGAAGATGCCGAAGGGCACGGCGGCCGACACACTGCCCTCAAACTCCTCGCCAATACGATCCTGCATGAAGAAGCACTTAAGCCAGGCTTCGACATCGCGCGAGGCTTCGTCCGCGCGGCGCTCGGTGGCCGAGCAGTGCGCGCCAACCTCGTCAAGGTCGAGTGCGGCCAGCGCCTCACCCGCCTTGTTCTTCTTGCGCGAGTTCTGGCGTGCGATTACCGCCTTGATCGCACGGTGCACCAGCAGATCGGGGTAGCGACGGATCGGCGAGGTGAAATGGGTGTAGGCGTCGTAAGCCAGGCCGAAGTGCCCGACGTTGTCTGGGCTGTACATGGCCTGGCGCAGCGACCGCAGCATCACCGTCTGTAGCAGCTGACGATCCGGCCGCGTCTTGATGCGGTCGATCAGGCGCGCGAAGTCGGACGCCGCAGGGTCGTCGCCGCCCCCCAGATCGAAACCAAACTCACCCAGGAAGGTACGCAGCTTGTCGAGCTTCTCGGCCTTCGGGCCTTCGTGAATCCGGTACAGCGCCGGTTGTTCGTTGAATTCGAGGTATTCCGACGCGCACACGTTGGCCGCGAGCATGCACTCCTCGATCAGGCGGTGGGCGTCGTTGCGCGACTCCGGCACGATCTTCTCGATCTTGCCCTGGTCGTTGAAGACCATGCGCGTCTCGGTCGTCTCGAAATCGATCGCGCCGCGGCGCGCACGCGCCTTGAGCAGTATCTGGAACACGGCGTCGAGCGATTCCAGATGCGGCAGCAGCGGCGCCAGCTCGGTACGCGTCGCATCGTCCTTGTCGTACAGCGCTGCGGCGACCTTGGTGTAGGTAAGGCGGGCCTTCGAATGCATCACCGCCGGATAGAAGCGATAACGCTGGATCTTGCCGGTCACCGAGATCGCCATGTCGCACACCATGCAAAGGCGATCGACATTCGGATTCAGCGAACAGAGCCCGTTCGAGAGCTTCTCCGGCAACATCGGGATGACGCGACGTGGGAAGTAAACCGAGTTGCCGCGCTCGTAAGCATCCTTGTCGAGCGCACTGCCCTCGGTGACGTAGTGGCTCACATCAGCGATCGCGACCACCAGTCGCCACCCCTTGCCTACCGGCTCGGCAAACACCGCATCATCGAAATCCTTGGCGGTTTCGCCGTCGATCGTCACCAGAGGCAGCGCGCGCAAGTCCTCGCGCCCGCCGCCCAGGTCACTCTCGCGCACCGAATCGGGGATCCTCGCCGTCTGGGCCTTTGCCGCCTTCGAGAATTCGAATGGAAGATCGTGCTTGCGCAGCGCAATCTCGATTTCCATACCCGGGTCGGCATACGCACCAAGCACCTCGACGACCTTGCCGATTGGCTGGCTGTTCTTTGTTGGTTGCTGTACCAGCTCGATGGTCACGACCTGACCGGCAACCGGCAGCTTCGTACGCCCTTCGCGAGCAAGGAGAATCTCCTGGTTGATGCGCCGGTTTTCTGCAACCACGTAATGCACGCCGTGCTCGACCACCACGCGGCCCACAACACGCTCGTTGGCGCGTTCGAGCACCTCGACGATCTTCGCTTCGCGCCGCCCTTTCCAGTCAGCCCCCGTCACGCGAACCAGCGCGCGGTCGCCATGCAGGACCGCCTTCATCTCGCGCGGGCCAAGGAACAGGTCGTCGCCGCCCTCCTCTGGCTTGAGGAAGCCGAAGCCGTCTGGATGCCCCTCGACGCGGCCGCGAATCAAATCCGCCTTATCGGGCAGGATGTAGGCACCACGGCGGTTGCGCATCATCTGGCCGTCGCGCTCCATCGCGCCGAGGCGGCGTGCGAACACGTCAGCCTCTTCCAGCGTGATGTCGAGCGCGTCCGCGAGGTCTTCACCGGTCATCGGCACGCCCCGTTCGGTCAGCACCTGCAGGACGTACTCACGACTCGGGAGTGGATACTCGTAGTTCTGCAGCTCACGTTCGAGAAACGGATCCGCGCGGCGAATCTTCGACAGCGCAGGGCTCGCGGCTTTCTTGCTTGCACGCTTCTTCGGCTCGACCGCCGGCGCGACTACAGCCGCGGCATCGGGTACTTCACTCATCGTCGTCTTGCGTGAGCGCATATTTTTCTTTGGTGTTGTTGACAATTGGAATCCTTCGTTTATACTTCTGTTCTCGCTGCGGAGCAGCGAATGCCCAGGTGGCGAAATTGGTAGACGCGCTAGTTTCAGGTACTAGTGCCGCAAGGTGTGGAGGTTCAAGTCCTCTCCTGGGCACCAAGAAT
>CAMFLH010000056.1 GCA_945957295.1 uncultured Uliginosibacterium sp. | reverse complement strand
GCATGAGCTGGGCCACAACACGGTGCAGCGCGTGATGCACATCGCGCCGAACGGCGTGGGCTGTGTCGTCGAGTGCGACAACAACATCCTGGCCAGCGCCACAATGATGCGTCAGTACGCGTTGATCGGCATCGACACCGGCCACAACCTTGATCACCCCGGTCTTTACGCCGACATCGTCGCCAACCGTGCGACGGCACTGACCGGCGAGGCGCTGCGAGCCGACATGGAGAAGCGTCTTTGGGGCGGCCCGAGCCAGGACCCGATGCGTGCGGTGCACTTCCAGATGGCCTTCCAGTACGCGAAGCTGCGCGGCGGGCTGGCCAAGCCAACGATGGAAAGCACGCTGGAGTTCTTCCAGCTGCTGACCAAAGCGGATCGGCTCGTCGCCAAGGCCTGGGATGCCAACAACAAGGCCAAGTACGGTATGGGCCGCTTTGCCGACAACAAGATCAGCAACGAAGATCTGTTCTATGTGCTGAGCTCGAAGATCATCGGCCAGGACATGCGCAAGCACTTCGCGATGTACGGCATCCCGCTCAGCCAGACCGCACTCGACTCGATCGCTGATCTGGGCCTGGCTCAGGCAACGCGTACCTACTACGCAATTCCCGCCGGCAAACACAACCAGGTCGCGACTGGTGTCTGGGTGGACATCGAGAGCACCACGCCGGCCTATCCGTTTTGACGGACACCCGAACGGGCCAGTGAATTCAAAGCGCACGTGAAAGCACATCTACCCCCGGCTTTCCCCCGGGGGTAGATGCAGCGATGTCGTCCACTCGTAGCGCTGGCAAGCGGCTCTCGACGCAGATCGCCATTCGGCGTCGCCAAATTGAACTGTGAAACAGCGCCTTCTTCGTGGTCCGAGCAATGGCTCCGGCTTCCGCAAAGCAACCAACGCAATAAGCGTCGATAGAACGCGCGGGATGCGCTTTTAACGCCGCCCTTTTTTCGGCGCTGTCGCACTTGCCTCATACAGAAGAACATGAATCAACACACAGGCCGCGCGGCGGCAACCCTCAACACGTTTGTTATCTACGCTGCGCTTGCGTTGTCGGCCAGCGCCTCCGGGCTCGTTCTCAACCTTTTTGCCGCACTCTTTCTGGATGGCGAGCTACGGGCTGTATTGCTTCTTGCAGGACTGTCGCTGTCACTCTGGCGCGTTAGCATCTTGCTACGCCGTGCCGCGGTCGTGTCGGGTAAGCCTCTTCCACCATCGGACTACCCTTGGCTCCATCGGCTTGTGACGAAAGCGTGTGCCAGCACGCAAACCGCGCCGGTAACCGATATCGTGCTGGTACCAGACTATGGCGTCGCACTCGTCGAATCACTCGGCGTCCAATGGCATCGCCGACGCACGCTGGTC
Source organism: uncultured Uliginosibacterium sp. (assembly GCA_945957295.1). Taxonomy (GTDB): domain Bacteria; phylum Pseudomonadota; class Gammaproteobacteria; order Burkholderiales; family Rhodocyclaceae; genus Niveibacterium. Next base: position 21,544 of record CAMFLH010000056.1, on the reverse strand, counting down.
GTGGGCATCGAACTGATCCAGTCGGTCGATGCGCGCAGCTTTGCTGTGGCCGTTCAACATGCGCTCGCAAGCGCCAAGGGGAACATCGGATCCCTTGGGTGGTTGAGCCTGCACATCAATGCGATGACCTTGATTGATGCGTGTCTCGCCCAATCTGGCGCAGACGCATACCTCTGCAAGCCGCTACGCAAGAAGATCAACCGTCACGTCGCTCGCAGCGCCGGGCTGATGCGTCAGCACGTGCTTGCGGTCGACAGAGCCGTGGGGCGAGCGGGTAGAAGTGCCGTGGTGGCCTGTGCCATCGCACGAATCGCCGTACAAGAGCGCCTGCTGGCAGACACGATTTGGCCGCGCTTCATGGCAGGCGCCGACCTTGAGCCGCGCCCGCCCTACCTTCCTCATGTCGGTATCCGGGTCGCCACCGAGCTGCTAACGCGAACCGAGCTTCACTGCGCGTTCGCACGTGTGCTGGCGGACACCCCAGACGAAACGCGAACGACGCCGTGCTTGCGCGAGCGGCTCGACGGCCTCGGAGAGCGCGGAGCGTTCCTTGATGACAAGACGCGCCAGCCAAGTGCCGCGGTGCTGTTGCTCGGTGCGAGCTACGGTGCAGTGATTGCTGAGTTTGATCAGCAGTGGATTGCGGAGAATCAGGTCGCGTGGACCGAACGCCACGAATCACGCAAGCGTCTGAGCACGACACTGCAGGAAGAGCGGCCCACTCAACACCAGACCCAGGAGCGACTGGCGCGCGCACGTGCCAAGCAACAATCGGAAGCGGCGAAAGCGGCAGCGGCGGGACCGCACGAGAAGAAGCTCACCGTGGCAGACAACTACGCCTACGCGCAGCGCTGGGTCAGCACCGTCGTTACGAATGAACCACTGATTGAATTTGCCCACTGACGGGCGTCGCTGCAAACCTGATGTTCGCTCCCGTGATTCGCCGAATTGGAGACTCGGACATCGGGGCGATAGCCCGCACGATTCGCGCGGAACCGGTTCAGGGTGCAGCCCGCGACACACACTGCATCGGCTGCACCTTCTCGCCGGACCAGCCGGCGAAACCGCCCATGTGTCCCTCGCCACCACGAATAAATTCGATATCGGCCCAGCGCGCCGAGAGCACGCCCCGTTCCGGCGCAGCCAGGTCGCGCCAGGTGAGGCGCAGGTAGTGCGCCCTGCAGCGCGCACAGGCCTCCACACGCTGCAGGGCGAGCGGATGCGTCGTTCCGGTCGGGTCGGTGTAACGAGCGACTGCGCCGGCACCGATGCTCAGGCGGTGCTCGCCGTCGCTGCCGCGCCAGGCGCAATCGACTGCGTCGTAGCGGGCATCCAGCCACGGGGTGCCGGGCGTCGGCGGGTCGCCGCCGATCGGTTCATCGGCGCGGAAGGGGCCGAAGTGGCTGAGCTGTTCGGTGTGCCACAGCTCGGCACGGACTTCCCATCGCCCAGCACGGTCGCGCTGCGCATCAGCTGGCAAGTGCTGGTGTAGCACCGCCATCAAGGCCTCGCAGCCGGCACCATGGCAATCAATCGCCTGCCAGCCTTCGGCATCGGCTGCCGCTTCGCTGAGCAACGTGTCGCCCGCCCGCCATGTCGCCTCGCCGAAGCTTTGAGTCGCCACCGCGGGGCTGGCGAGTAGCGCGCAAAAAACGAGGTGCAGCAGCCGCGGCGGTGTGCGCGTGCCTCTTCTCACAACCAGTCTCCGCTCAATACGAAAGGCGCCCAGAAGTACGGATGCGCCCAGGGGCGCGCAGGGTCGGCGGCAGCAGCCTTGGGCGCTGCCGCCCCAGCGACGGTGGCGCCGCGCGCCGATTCATCCGCCGCCGCTTTCGTTGCGCCGCGCAGCAGGGTGAGCTGTGCGGTGCGAAGCGCACTCGCACGCCCTACCCCATGGCCAGCATAGAACTGCTGCATCAGCGCTGCGGTGCTGGCGTCCGCCACCGGCCACAAACTTGCGAGCACACTGCGCGCGCCCTGACGGCGTACGGCAGCAGCCAAGCCTTCGACCTCGGCCCCGTTCTCGTTGATGCCGCCGCCGGTCGCGGTGTTGCACGCAGAGAGCGTGAGCAATTGCAGGCTCAGGTAATCCATCGCGGCGAGTTCGCGCAGGCTGATCGTGTGCCCATCGCCCAGCAGCAGCACCGAGTTGTTGGAGTCACCGGGGCGAAAGTCGAAGTGGCTGGCGATGTGCACCACGTTGTAGCGGCCGGAGAGCGCGTCTTCCAGACCATCGCGGTCGAACTCGGCATCGAGTTTCATCTCGCCTGGCAGGGTGCCGTTCGGGTTTTTGGCATTGCGAACAATGCGCGCCAACTCACCCGGCACCGCAGGCAATGGCTTGAAGCCGGCCGCACCGCGCGCGGCACCGAGCCCCGCCACCTGCCAATCGGTAAGCGGCCCGCTTGCCGGCACACCGCCAGCCTGCAGCCAGTGGGCCAGGCCGAAGCGCTCGATCAGGAACTGCTTGCCGTCATGCAGCGCGGCAAACGGCAGGTAGCGCAGCGATTCGGTCAGCGCCAGCACCAGCGTGGTCGCCTTCGCCTGCGCCAGATCCGCCACCACCGGGGCGATCAGCACCTGGTGCAGCGCCTGCGCCGCCGGCAGCACATCGGCACGCGCCTCGATCGCCTGCCGCAGCGCGGCGATGCGCCGATTCAGCTCGACCCGGCTGATCGCCACCTCGCGGCCAAAGCTGCCGCGCCCGGTGGCCAACACGATCGCGAGACGCTGCTCACCCACGATGTAGGACAGCCCCACCGCCCCTGGATCGCGCCGCACCAGGGTTTGCAGATCGCTGCCGCGATGCAGGATCTCCTCGCGCTCGGCCGCAGCGGGGGCCAGCTTGAGGCCATTGACCCACTGCTCGAACTCAACCTGCCACTGCACTTGCCGCAGCTTCAAAGCCTGCAGCCGCACGAGCTCGATGTCGCCCAGCTTCTCGCCCGCGCGCTGCCGCCGTTGCAGTGCCGCCAGCTCGGTAGCCTCTGCCACGCCGCTCGCGACCAGTGCATCGCCCTGCTGCGCCGCTGCCTTCTCCGCGCCAACGAAGTCCGCCTGGGTGCGCTGCACATCGGAGCGCTGCACCAGATCGGCGAGTTCGACTTCCTTGAGCATCGTGAGCACCTGCTCGGCCTCTGCAAGCCGGCCGAGGTCAACGAGCCATGCCGCCAGCTCGCGATAGGTGGCACCGTTTTCCTGCATCAGACTGCGTTGCAAGGCCGGGTCCAGCGTGCGTGAGTGGCCACGGATGCGCTGCATCGCGTTGACCGCCTGCTTGCCGATGAATACCGCCTGCTCGGTACGCCCCGCGGCGCGGTAGCGCGCCGCCAGCAAAGCGCCGGTCTGGAATTCGATCTGCGGTACACCGGCCGCACGCGCGATGGCGAACGCGCGTTGCGCGAGCGACAGCGCCTCGGCGGTTTCGCCCCGCGCTGCCAGCACGTTCGCGAGGCGTGCCATCGTGTCGGCGGTACGGGCATGGCCAGCGCCCAGCGCCTGTTCGCGAATCGAAAGCGCTTCGCGGTAGTGTTGCTCAGCGCCCTTGCCGTCGCCCTGCAACTGCAGCAGCCAGCCGAGGTTGTGCAAGGTGTCGGCGATATCGGCGTGGCCTGCGGGCAGTGCCGCGCGGCGAATCGCCAGCGCCTGCTCATACCAGGGCCGGGCGGCATCAAGCTGGCCGGTGCGACGCAGGATGTCGCCGATACTGCTCTGCGCACTGGCGATGAAGGGGTGGCCCGGTGGCAGCACCCGCTCGCGCATTGCCAGCGCATCGCGATAGCGCTTCAGCGCAAGTTCGTTCTGGCCCAGGTTCTCGTACGCGTAGGCCAGCTTGCTGAGGCTGTTGGCGGTATCGGCGTGATCGGGCGGCAATACCTTGCTGCGAATGTCGTAGGCACGCTGGTAGGTGGGCAAGGCCCGGTCGAAGTCACCCAGCACCCGGTAGAGATCACCGAGGTTCGACAAGTCCGTCGCCACATCGGCGTGCACCGCGCCGCGCAGTTTCTCGTCCAGCGCCAGCGCGCGCTTGAGGTGAAGCGCGGCATCCTCGTGGCGGCCCAGCGTCTGCTCGACCAGGCCAAGCCCGCTGAGCGCCGCGCTCAGCGCCGACGGGTCGGCACCCGGCGCCGCTTCGAGGATGCGGATCGCATCGCTGTATGCCTTCAGCGCCACCTCGTATTCGCCGATGCGGTACTGCAGTACCGCGCGGTTGCCCGCGATGGTGCCGGCCAGCGCGGCGTCCGGCCCGGCCTGCAACAGCCCGACCGCACGCTGGTAGAAGGCATCCGCTTCGGCGTAGCGTCCGAGCTTCTCGCTCGCCACCGCGGCGTCGTTCAGTAGCAGCGCTCGCGTTCTGGCATCGCTATCCGCCGCAGCTTCGAGCAAGCTGCTCGCACGCTGCAAGGCTTCGTCGTAACAGCCCTTGTCGTAGAGCGCGAGCACACCGCTGCGGCCCGCCGCCACGGAGGCCGCCTCTTTCGCGCATTCGGGCTGAGCCGCAGATGCCGGGCCGCAGAGCAGCACGCTCAACACGCCGAGCACCAGCGCGCCCCGCCGCAAGAGCGCGGGACGCTGCGAGCGCTTGCGGCTACGGCAGCTCATGGCGTGTTGCACTCCAGCAAGTGAATGACGGTGACCACCGACGAACCGGGGTTGTCACACTGGGTATCCGCAGCTGCCCTGCTCGTTTCCGCGTCGCAAACCGCCGGCGGCGTCCAGGTCCGCACCGGCGACGCGATCGTTTCAATTTGCTCGGCCGCCACGCCCTGCGCGGCAAGGAAGTCGCGCACCAGATCGGCGCGATGCCCGGCTACGCTCATGCGGTACTCGTCGGTGCCGGGCTCGTTGGCGTGCCCTTCGATCCGTATCGGCCCCACCAGCCGGCGGCTTTGTGCGTGCTTCGCCAGCTGCATCAGCGCCTGCCGCGCATCGTCGCTGAGCTGGTTGGCGTCGGCGGCGAACGGGGTGTCGAGCGTCAGCGTGATTTCGCGCGGCGTCTCATCGGGATGCGCGGCGTTGGCCCGCGCGGCCGCTTCGGCCTTTTGCCTTGCGGCAATCTCGGCGGCACGGCGCGCACTGTCCTGCTTCTCGCTGCCCTTCGCCGCTTCGGCACGCGAAATCGCGGCGCGCGCTTCGCGTTCTGCCTGCGCCTTGCGCGCGTCCGCATCCGCGGGATCGGCCGCATGCGCAGCCACCGCGCCAAGGCTGGCGGCGAGGCTCAACAGCCGCAGGCCCTTCCCCACTCGAACGATGTTCATCCACGCCACCCGATTCAATTGCCCTCGTTACCAACGCTGGGCGACGCAGCCGGCCGCTGCGCCGTAGCACTGACCAGCCCACAATGCCCCAGTTCCAGCCCTTTCAGCGGCGCCAGCGCAGCGCCGAGTCCCGACAGCGACTGTAGCGAATCCAGTCGCGGCACGCGCAGGTTGAAGGCCATGTCTGGCAAGTGCAGCGCTACGGCTTGTTTACCGTGTGCCGCCCGCGCGGACGCTTTGTTCTTCGTAGGTACCGGCGCTGCCGCCGAAGCGTGGCCCACGCCCAGCGCCATCATTGCCATCAAACTCACAACGCCCACACTTCGCTGAACCGTTACGCGCACCTCGCACCCCCTGCCCGCCGCCCAAAGTGGCAGCAACGCGCACTAGGACGCCACCAACGCGCGATCGTCAGGCGCGCGCGCTGCGAACCCCGCGAGCGCCAGCAGGATCAACGGCCATTCCAGCCACGCATGCATGCCGGCCGCCACCGCGTAGAGCCCCCGCGCAGCGGGGTAATCGGCGATGAAGTAGGCGAGCAATGCGGCGCTCGCGCCCAGCGCAAAGGGCCGCAGCGGCATGCCGCGCCAGGCGCAGCCGAGCGCGCGTGGCATCAGGTGAATCACCGTCAGGTAGTGCAGGCATTGCGACCACACCAGCGCCGGCAACATCGCATCGACCCACTGCGGCGCATGCTGCTGCAGCCAACCGAGTTCCGCCGGCCGCATCGGCCCGCTGGCCGACGGCGCACCGAGCAGCATCAGCGTGACAAACAACAGCAGCGGCGCACAGAACAGGGCAAGCAGCACCTGCCGCGCCGGCCACGCGCCGATGCGCGCACGAGCGGGCGCGAGCGCAACCGGGGTGAAGTTGTGGGCGATCGCGAGCACAGCGAGGAAGCCCAGCACCTGCGGTGTATCCGCAAGCCACAGCAGCGCGATTGGCAAACCCAGCGCGACGGCCACGAAGACAAGCCGGCGGCCCGCCGACAGGCGCGGCGCCAGGCCAAGGGTTGCCAGCAGCGCGAGCGCCAGGGTCGCCACATCGCAGGCCGCCGCGGTCGGCGCATCGATGCGGCCAAACCAAAGCGCCAGCCGCGCCGCCGCCTGCAGCAGCAGCGCCGCGATTAGCGCCACCCAAACAAAGCGCGGCACACGATCGCGCCAGAGCGGCCAGACCCAGGCCATCTCCCACATCACATGCGGCAAGCCAAACACCGCCAGTGCCACCAGATACAGGGCCACTGGCTGCCACAGTGCGAGCGCGCCCAGCGCCGCCGCGGCAGGAAGCCACAGATGCTGTAGTCGCACCTTCATGCGAGCGCCGCGCCCAGCACGGCCGAGACCACATTCGCCAGCAAGGACAGTGCGAACGCCGCACGCCACGGGATGCCGGCAAGCCAGTGGAGCATCGGGGCCTCGGCGGCGATCACCAGCGCTTCGATCAGCAGCACGCCCATGAGGTAATCGTGCGTGCCGAAGTTGCCGATGGCGTGCCAGGCCAGCGGATGAGTCAGGCAGCTTGGCAGCAGCGCCGCGGCGATGCGCCACGCGGGCCCGCGCCGTGCGCGCGCCGTCGCCGCAAGGACGATCGGCGCCTCGATGAGTAAGGTCACGCCCAGCGCGGCGGCCTGGGTCGGCATCTGCGGTGGGCGACTACTGGAACAGCTTTCGCCAGGCACTCACCGGCTTCAGGGTGCTCGCAGGCACCGGGTGTTCCGGCTCACAGCTCACGACCGGGCGCGTCAGCGTGCGACGACCTTGAAAGTAGGTGCCCTTGGTATCGAGCTGGCGGCTGCAGACGCCGTCGAAACGCTGCACGCGGCCGTCGATCGGCACCTCGGCCACGCAGCGCTGCCCGACCTCGACGCCTTTGCAGAAGCGGTCCGCCAGCACCGGCGGCTCGGCGCACAACCAGCCTTGCGCCCGCACGGTTTGCGCGGCCGAGTCCGAACGCGCGGCCAGCGCGCAGACGTCGGCGTCCGCCTGCCAGGGTCCATCCGGAATCGCGCGCTCGATGCGCGGTGTCGGTTTGAGCACGCAGCGCAGATCAATCTGGTAATCGCGGCGGTTGAGGTCGCGCTCGCAGATGCCCGGCCCGCCGCCTTCGAATGCGTTACCCGTGATCTGGCAAGCCGCATCAACGCGCCGCCCCTCGCACCATTCGTCGGTGCGGTCGTAGGCGCCTGGGTTGTTACGGAAGCGTTCGGCGGCGTCGGCCGCTTGCGGCGGCAGCACGTCCGCATGGGCCACGAGCTGCCATGCAAGTAGCGCGAACGCGCAGAGGATTTGTTTCATCGGATCATCTCCTTGGCTTGGCGGGAGGTTCGTGGCGTGACCACACCCCTCACGGCTTGAACTCGACGCGCACACGCCCCGGTTTGACAGCGATGCCGAGCGCCTGGAATTGCGCCTGCACCGCCGCGCTGAGCGGCGCAGCAAGCTCGGTGTCCACCGTGTAGACGGCGCCCAACGCGTAAATGTCGGCTTGCACACCCGCGGCTCGCAGCGCGCCCACAAGCTTCTCGGCGCTTGCGCGCGGCGCCCTGCCGCGCACCTCGAACTGCGCAAAAGCGCCACGCCAGATTGGGGGTTCGCCGTAGGCGACGCCTTCCGGCGCAGGGCTTGGACTTTCGCGCAGCACGAAAAGCCCGATCGCAGCCGCAGCCAGCGTAGCTGCGAGCGCATAGCCCCAGGCGGGTAGGCGACGACGTTTCAACAGGCCCTCGCGGCGCAGCCGGAACAGCAGTTGTTCGGTGGCCTGGTCGTCATCGGTAGCCAGCTGTTCCTGCTGACTAGCCTCGTTGAGAATCACGCGCCGCAGGGCCTGGGGCTCGCTGCGCGCGCCTCGCGCCATGTCTTGCCCCGCTAGCTCGGCAAGCCAGCGGTCGAGATCGTCTTGGGGCTGCGTCATCAGTCCTCCTCCACGATCAGCGTACGGCAGGGCTCAAGGAATTCGCGCAGGCGCTTGCGGCACTGGGACAGGTATTCCCGCGTGGCGGCCTCGGTGCGTTCGAGGAACTGCGCCACGTCGCGCACGCTCCAGCCATCCAGCGCAGCGCGGCGCAGGGCTTCGGCGCGCTCGGGGTGGGCGCGGCCGAAGGCGGCAAAGCCGGTATTCACGCACTCGTCCAGCGCCGCCTTGGCGTCGCCGCCGGTGCTGCATGCGGTTTCGTCGGCAACACGCTGCCAGCCTTCGTCGTCCAGGTGTTCTTCGCGGCGCGGCGCGCGGGCTGCGTCGGTCGCGAGGTTGCGTGCGATCTGGTAGATCCAGCTCGACACCGCCGCCTCGCCGCGAAAACCTTCTGCATGGCGCACCACCCGCACAAAGACTTCCTGCAGCAGATCTTCCGCCAGATCCTGCTGCGCGCCGTGCCGGATCAGGAAGGCCAGCAGAGGCCGCCGATACTCGCGAAACAGCGCAGCGACGGCGCGCTCGCCATCGCGGCCGCCCGCCGCAATGGCGCTCAGCCAGGCGCGGTCGCGTGCGTTGCGTTCAGCGGTTTCCATCGCCGCCCCTGGATGTGATGGTCGATGCGCTCACTTCTGAATCGTCCAGTTGAAGACCTGCATCGAAGTGCGATCGCCCGGCGTTTTCGGCGCGCCGACACCCCGCGTGGTGTAGTCGGCAAAGCCAGCGTCGCGGAACGCGGTGACGTCGTCATCCTCGACGCCGCGCGAGCGATCGGCCTGTTCGATTGGCGACTGCGCCAGGAAGGAAAAGTCCGCTCGCTCGCCGAGGTTGCGCGCCTGCACGGCAATCGTCACCAAGCGCTCGAGCCCGGTCGTGTCATCGTTGATGTCGATCTCGAAACTGTAGCTGGCCTTGGCTTCGAGGCGGTTGCTCGCGCCGCCGTAGGGGAACAGCGCGCTGACGCCGCAGCTCGCATCGAGGTACAGCACTGTCACATCGAGCGGTAGCTGCCCTTCGTTGAGCAGCGACACTTCAACCTTGTCGCCGGCATGCAGCACCGGGCTGCGCTCGGCGCTCAGCGCGAGTACCTTGCCGGCACGGCTGATCTGCTTCATCGACACCACGAGCTTGCCACCGCCATTGCGCTCGTTGAGCTGGCTTGCGATGCGCATCAGGTTGGTCGCGCGCGCCACGCCGTGCAGTGCGCGCACCAGCGCTTCGCGCAAAGCGTCGGGGCCCTGCGCCGGCTTCCATGCCAGCGTCAGCGAACCTCTGTTCAGTTCCGCCTCGCAACGCTGGCGTTCAGCGGCCGCCTTGCGTGCCTTGCAGTTGAGCCCCTGCAGGGCGGGCGGCACCAGCATCACGCGGTCGCGGAAAGCCATCACCGCCACATCGCCGGTATCCGGCGCCTTCAACCAGTCGATCTGCGCACCGGCAATGCCGGCCTTCTGCACAGCCGCGATCGGCGCCATCGCCGGGCAGTCGCCCCCGCAGGCCCGGCCATCAACGACGACGCGCAGCTGGTACTGACCAGCTGCCCTCAGCAGCCGCGCGTGCGCAGTGGCGGGAATGTCCTTCGCTTCCAGCACCGGTTTGCCGTTCTGCGCAACCAGGGCCAGCGTGCTTGAGGACAAGGCAACGTTCTGCGCCTCGGCGTAACCGATCGCGGCGTCGGTCTTGTCGAGCGGGTTGGCGACGATCGCGAAGAGCGAGCCCTCGGTGATGCGCGACAGGGCTCCGGCCGGAATCGTCGGCGTCGCGCCGCGATCGAGCTTCCACTGCTGGATCGGCACCGCGTCCTGGCCAAGCACCGGCGCATCGAGCTGGGTGCCGGAGAAGAGTGGCGTCACGCGCGTCTGGTTCATGCCGCCGTACTGGCTCAGCACATACTGCGCGAGCTGGCGGTAAGTCATCGCGTTGCCGGCTTCGAGCGGCTGCATCAGCGTAAAACCGAATAGCCCGAAGGGTTTGCGCTCTGGGTGGCCGAGCGGCAGCCGCATTTCGGGTGCGAGCTCCGTCGTTTGTGCCGCATAGAAGAACACGCCGCCGCCCTGCCCTTTGGCACTCGCGAAGGGGTCCGGTGCCGCTGCATCACCCTTGCCGCGCGAGCGCACCGCATCGGCTTCGGCACGGTCGAGCGCCTTGGTCGGCACGCCCAGCGCTTCGGGTGCGATGTGCCGATAGCGGACTTCTGCGCTGTCGTCCGCGCCGCGTACGAGCGTGGCGCTGTGACAGGAATCGAACACGCCCCACACGAAGGCGCCCTTGTCGATGATGCGATCGACTGCACGGCGGATCTCGAAATCCACCAGCGCGTTCTGCACCTTGCCGCCGTCTTCGGCCTCGTCCCACTTGCCGATGTCGCGCGGCAGGAAGATCTCGAACAGGCCGTCCGGCTCCTCGCGCCCCTCCGGCGTGTTGCGATCCGCCGGTTCCTGGCTACCGTGGCCGGAGAAATACAGCAGCACGTAATCGCCCTTGGTGGACTGCGCCGCGAGCTCATCGAGCCCGGCAAGGATCGCGGCGCGCGTCGGCAATCCGCTCGCCCCCGCCACGCCATCCGCCAGCAAGCGGATGTTGCGCGGCGCAAAACCGCGTTGCTGCAGGATGTCGCGCAGCCGCTGCACATCGTTGCGCGGACCTTCGAGCTGGTAGTTCTTCGCCAGCGAGGGGTACTCGGATACGCCCACGATCAGCGCGCGCATTTCGCGGGCCTGGGCGGGCATCAAGGGACTCAGCAGTGCCAGCAAGGCACCGAATGCATAACTGGCGATTCGCCCCACGAGCGACCTCCGGCGAGTTCATGGAACACGGGCGCCGACCACCCCCGGCCTGCGCCCGCGCTGACAGGGGCCGCCTCCGATGCTGCCCAATGGCAACACCGAAGCGCGGCAGCGACGATCAGTTGGTGATCATCACATACTCGTTGGCGATGCCACGGTTGCGGACGCGGATCGTGAAGGTACCCGTCCACCGCGGCGTCCAGCCGCAGACCATGTCGTCGGAGTTATCGTCGTCCTTGCAGACCAGATTGCCGTTCTCGTCGTAGACATAGAGGTCGAGGTCCGAGTCACCATCGCCACTGACCAGCACGCGAGCCGGCTCCTCACCGTTGAAGGTCACGTCGAACGAATCCACCGCACCGCCCCCGACGACGGTGTGGATGCGGCCCGGGCCGCGGTCACGCCCGCGCGCACCGGCTTTCGCCACATCGTCGGCCAGCGCGAGCACGTCCGGACGACCTTCCGCCAGCGCCTTGGCGCGGGCCAGGATCGCATCCGGCGAGTAGACATCCGGCTTGCCCTTGTCCGCCGCCGGCGTACCACCGCTGCGCTTGAGCGCCGCATCGCGCATGCCCGCTTCCTTGAGCATCTTCGCCGCCGTAATCAGGGCTAGCGGATCGCCACTGGCATCGCCATAGCGCGTCAGCGCATGCGCCGTCGCAACACGATCAACCGCTGCCGAGGCCGGCGTCGCTGCCGCATGCTTGGCGTCGACGTTGGGCTTCTTCGGCGTTGCGGCAGAGGCGGAAGCAGCAAATGCAGCCGCCATCGCGGCGATCAACAGCTTGCGGGTCATGGACATGGATCGAGGCTCCTGTTCGCACGGCAAAGCGTGCCTGGGTTCAGGCGCAAAGCGCCAAATTTGTAGTTATCGCTCAATTTAACAACAGGGCAACCAGCCCTGTCATCAGATTCGCCAGCAAGGCAAGCTCATATCGGCCGGAGCTCCTGCCCGCTTGAGTTCACCGCAACGAGACGCGCGACTTTGATTACGACGGCGTGAAACGCGCCGCGTCAGGCTTCGCGCATCGGAGCGCGCATCGCCACAACGGGGGAAGCGCCACCATTCGACGTACGCATGTCATCGCGAGCGCCGCAATACGCGTTGCCACCTCAGCTACCACCGTCGTTTCCAGCCGGTCGGCGCGACGCCAGCCAGGCACCAACGCAGTCCTTCAACAAGAAAGTTCGAACCGTGCCCACCCTGCGCCTGCTTCATATTTGCGCCATAGGCGCCTGCGCCTTCGCCAGTCTTCCCGTCAGCGCGGAAGCCTTGCGCTGCGGCAACAATCTGGTGAGCCCGGGCGACACTAAGATGACCGTCATCCAGAAGTGCGGGGAGCCGGCCCGCCAGGACTATCTTTGCAAGCGACAACGTAGCTACGCGCGCCTTGCCGACGGTGTCGAAACCGAGCCGGTGCTCGTCACCGTGTGCGACCAGGTCGAGGAATGGACCTACGACCCCGGCCCAGGCACATTCCTGACGGTGCTCCGCTTTGAGCAGAACGAGCTCAAATCGGTCCTCTACGGCGATCGCAGCAACTGACGCCGCCTCGCCCCCGGGTAGTCGGCCGGCGAAATCGCTCAAAGCACGGCGATTACGGATCGCACAAGGAAAAAACCGCCACTTTGTGGTGAAATCGGGACAAGGGTTGGCCTGAGCGCCGCCCTTGTCCGCAAATCGCCCTAGTTGGAAGCAGCCACCCGAGCAGTGCCGGGGAGCAGCCCAGGCCGCGGACCGAACCCGGCCACTGGCCGCCAAACCCTCTGGAATCTGCTTCGTTGGCACACAAGACTTTTCATCACAGCAACGCCACTCCGTTAAAGCCGTCCAGAACGCTACGCGTGACGTCCGCCAGCCATTGCGCGGAGTCCGCTCGGTGAAGCAGCCTGCAAGCAGTTTGTCGGCACACGATCTGGCATGCGTGCGTGGCCACCGGACCTTGTTCGAGCACATCCATTTCACCCTCAGCGCAGGTGAATGGATGTACCTGCGCGGCAGCAACGGTGCCGGCAAGACGAGCATGCTGCGGCAACTCGCCGGCCTTGCTCACCCTGCCGCCGGTAGCGTGCGCTGGAACGACGAAGACATCCGTGAAGCGGGCGACGCGTATCGCGAGGCGCTGCTGTTCCTCGGCCACCATTCGGCGCTGAAGGAAGATCTGACGCCGCTTGAGAACCTGTGCCTCGCCGCGGCGCTGGACGGCCATACCCTCGACGAGGCCACGGCGCTGGTCGCCTTGCGCCGTTTTGGTCTGAAGGGCCGCGAGGAACTGCCGGTGAAATTCCTCTCCCAGGGCCAGCGCCGCCGCGTGCTACTGAGCAGGCTGCTGACGCGCAAGGCGAGCCTTTGGATTCTCGACGAGCCGCTGGCTGCACTCGACACCCGCGCCGTTGATCTGCTCGGCGAGGTGCTGGCCGACCACGTCGGCCGCGGCGGCATCGCGATCCTGACCAGCCACCAGGCGATTCCGCTGCCGGGCGGCCGCGAGCTGATGCTGGAGGGCGTGGCATGAACGCACTGCTTGCAGTCATCCGCCGCGACCTGTTGCTGGCGCTGCGGCGCAAGAGCGAGGCGCTGACGGCGCTGTTCTTCTTCGTCATCGTCGTAAGTCTGTTCCCGCTCGGCATCGGGCCGGACCCGAACCTGCTGCGCAAGATCGGCCCCGGCGTGCTGTGGGTCGCCGCGCTGCTGTCGACGCTGCTCGGGCTCAACCGCCTGTTCGCCGACGATTTTGCCGACGGTACGCTGGAGCAGATGGCGGTTTCTCCGACGCCGTTGGGCTGGCTGGTCGCAGGCAAGATCCTTGCTCACTGGCTGGTGTCGGGCCTGCCGCTGGTGCTGCTCGCGCCGATGCTGGGGCTGCAGTTCGATCTGCCGGTCGATGCGCTGGGCCTGCTGACGCTCGGCCTGCTGATTGGCACGCCCTTGTTGTCGATGATCGGCGCGATCGGCGCGGCGCTGACGCTAGGCCTGCGGGGCGGCGGCGCACTGCTGTCGCTGATCGTGCTGCCGCTGTACGTGCCGGCGTTGATCTTCGGCGCCGGAGCCGTCGAAGCACAGATTGCCGGCCTGCAGGCCGGCGGACACCTTTCTTTGCTGGCAGCAATGCTGGCTCTCTCGGTATTCTTCGCGCCGCTCGCCGTCACCGCGGCCATCAGGATTGCACTCGAATGAGCTTTCGCCTTATCAACTGGTTCCGTTATTCCAGCCCCGCCACCTTCTACCCGCTGGCAGGCAAGCTGATCCCGTGGTTCACCGCACTCGCTGTGTTGTTCGGCGTCGCCGGCCTTTGGGTTGGCTTCTTCCTGGCGCCGACCGATGCGCAGCAGGGCGAGGGCTACCGCATCATCTTCCTGCATGTGCCGGCCTCATGGATGTCGATGTTCATCTACATGGTGATGGCCTTCTGGTCAGCCGTCGGGCTGTCCTTGAACACCCGCCTGTCCGGCATCATGGCGACCGCGCTGGCGCCCACCGGTGCAATCTTCGCGGCACTGTCGCTGATCACGGGCTCGCTGTGGGGCAAGCCGATGTGGGGCACCTGGTGGATCTGGGATGCGCGGCTGACCTCTGAACTGCTGCTGTTCTTCCTGTACCTCGGCTACATCGCGCTACGCGCCGCGATCGACGATCCGCGCCGTGCGGACCGCGCCTGCGCGGTGCTGGCGCTGGTCGGCGTGGTCAACATTCCGGTCATCTATTTCTCGGTGCAGTGGTGGAACACCCTGCACCAGGGTTCGTCGATTTCGCTAACCCGATCCCCGTCAATGGCGCACACCATGCTTTTGGGCATGCTGCTGGTCGCGCTCGCGGCGTGGATGTATTCGATCGCCGTCGCGCTGACCCGCGCGCGCGCCATCATTCTTGAAAGGGAACGGCACACCGACTGGGTTGTCCGACTGCCGGAGCTGAACGCATGAACTGGAATTCACCTGCCGAATTTTTCGCCATGGGCGGCTATGGGCTGTACGTCTGGGGCAGCGTCATCGCCTGCGTCGTAGGCCTGGTTGGGGAACTCTGGCTGCTGCGCCAGCGTCGCAACGCCATCCTGCAAAGCCTGCGCCGCGAACGCCGGGCCAATGCCATTGAAGCTGAAGGAAACACCGCATGAAAGCCCGCCACAAACGCCTTGCGATCATTCTGGGCGCGCTCGCCTCACTGGGCGTCGCGACCGGGCTGATCCTCAACGCGCTCAACAGCAACATCGCACTCTTCGTCACACCGACTGAGGTGGCCGAGGGCAAGGCGCCGCAAGGCGCAGCCTTCCGTGTCGGCGGGCTGGTGAAGCCGGGCAGCCTCAAACGTGACGGGCTGACGGCGCGCTTCGTCGTCACCGACACCGCCAAGGACATCCCGGTGGCTTACACCGGCATCCTGCCCGACCTGTTCCGCGAGGGGAAAGGCGTGGTCGCGCAAGGCAAACTGACACAGAGCGGTGAGTTCACCGCCACCGAAGTGCTCGCGAAGCACGACGAAAACTACATGCCGCCGGAAGCCAAGCACGCGGTGGAGCAAGCCCACAAAGCCGGAGTCACGCTAAAACAATGACCCCCGAACTCGGACATTTCGCGCTGATCCTGGCCTTCCTGATCGCTGTACTGCAGGGAACGCTACCGCTGATCGGCGCCCACCGCGGCGACCGCACCTGGGTTGCGCTGGCGCGGCCGCTGGCGCAAGCGCTGTTCCTGATGCTGGCAACAAGCTTCGTTTGCCTCGCGATCGCCTTCATCCATGACGACTTCTCGGTGCGCTACGTCGCCGAACACTCGAATTCGCTGCTGCCGCCGATCTACAAGTTCGCCGCGGTGTGGGGCGGGCACGAGGGCTCCTTCCTACTGTGGCTGCTGATGCTGTCGGGCTGGACGCTCGCGGTGTCGCTGTTCTCGCGCAGCCTGCCGGACGACATGGTGGCACGCGTGATTGGCGTGCTCGGCCTGGTCGCCGCCGGCTTCCTGGTGTTCGTTCTGGTCACCTCGAACCCCTTCGATCGCCTGATCCCCGCCGCGCCGGATGGCCGCGACCTCAACCCGCTGCTGCAGGATCCGGGCCTCGTGGTGCACCCGCCGATGCTCTACATGGGCTACGTCGGTTTCTCGGTTGCCTTTGCCTTTGCGCTGGCCGCGCTGCTGGCCGGCCGGCTGGACGCCGCTTGGGCCCGCTGGTCGCGCCCCTGGACGCTCGCCGCCTGGGTATCGCTGACCTTGGGCATCGCGCTTGGCTCGTACTGGGCTTACTACGAACTGGGCTGGGGTGGCTGGTGGTTCTGGGATCCGGTCGAAAACGCGTCCTTCATGCCCTGGCTGGTCGGCACCGCGCTGATCCACTCGCTGGCCGTCACCGAGAAACGCGGCAGCTTCCGCAACTGGACAGTGCTGCTGGCGATCGGCGCATTCTCGCTGTCCTTGCTGGGCACCTTCCTCGTTCGCTCGGGTGTACTGACCTCGGTCCACGCCTTCGCAACCGACCCGCGCCGCGGCATCATGATCCTGATCCTGCTGGCGCTAGTGATCGGCACCTCGCTCACGTTGTTCGCCGTCCGCGCGCCTAAGAGCGGCCTCGGCGGGCGCTTTGCGCTGCTGTCGCGCGAGACCCTGCTCCTCTGCAACAACGTGCTGCTGGTTGTCGCCGCCGCCTGTGTGCTGCTCGGCACGCTCTACCCGCTGGCGATCGACGCGCTGGGCCTGGGCAAGCTCTCGGTCGGCCCACCCTACTTCAACTCGGTCTTCGTGCCAGTGGTGCTGCCGATTTTCCTGCTCGCCGCGGTGGGCCCGCTGCTGCGTTGGAAAGAGTCCGCGCTGAAGGATTTGATGCCGCATCTGCGTAACCCAGCGCTGTTCGGTGTCGCGGGCGCGATTGCGCTGCCAATGCTGGCCGGCAAGTGGACGATCGGTGCAGCAATCGGCAGCTTCTGCGCACTGTGGCTCGCCGCATCGATGGTGCTGCAACTGGTCAGCCGCTTGCGCACCGGTCGCCCGCCTGCTGCGTACTGGGGCATGCAGATCGCGCACTTCGGTCTGGCAATCAGCATCCTTGGCGTGGCATTCGTGAAGCATTACGAAGCCGAGCGCGACGTTCGCATGGCGCCCGGGGACTCCACGACCGTCGGCGGACACAGCTTCAAGCTGGTCGGCGTCAGCGAGCGCCAGGGCCCCAACTTCGTCGCCATGGTCGGCGAGGTCGAACTGTCGCGCGACGGCAAGTTCATCCGCACGCTGCGGCCCGAGAAGCGTCAGTACAGCACCTCGGGTATGCCGATGACCGAAACCGCGATCGACACTGGTTTCTTCCGCGATCTCTATGTCTCGCTCGGCGAACCACTCGATGGCGGCGCCTGGGCGGTGCGGGTGTATTACAAACCGCTCGTTGACTGGATCTGGGGTGGCGCACTGCTGATGGCTTTGGGTGGTGTACTCGCGGCAAGCGACCGGCGTTACCGCCTGCGCAAACGTGAAGCGCTGGCCGCAGAGGGAGCCCGCGCATGAAACGCGTCCTGCTGATTCCGATCGCGCTGTTCGTGGTCTTGCTCGGCTTCCTCGCCGTTGGTCTGAACAAGGACCCGCACAGCATTCCCTCACCCTTGATTGACAAACCTGCGCCTGCGTTCCGGCTGCCGCAACTGGGTGCCGACGGCAAGACCTTCGGCCCGGAGGACATGCGCGGCAAGGTCTGGATTCTCAACGTGTGGGCATCGTGGTGCGTGTCTTGCCGCGACGAGCATCCGGTTCTGGTGGCCTTCTCGCGAACCAATACGGTGCCGCTGGTGGGACTCGACTACAAGGACAAGCCCGACGATGCGAACCGCTGGCTCGCCAGCTTCGGCAATCCTTATCAGATCGTCGCTGTCGATGCTGACGGCCGCGTCGGCATCGACTACGGCGTGTATGGCGTGCCGGAAACCTACGTCATCGATCGCAACGGCGTGATTCGTTACAAGCAGATCGGGCCGGTGACCCAGGAAGTCCTCGATCAAACCATCCTGCCGCTGATCCGGAAGCTCTCGACATGAAACGCCTGACCCTGATGTGTGCCGCACTCTGCCTCGCAGGTAGCGTGCTGGCAGGCGAAGCGCGCCCGCTCGCCGAAGACCCGGTGGTCGAACAGCGCATGATCGCGATCAGCGAAGAGCTGCGCTGCCTCGTCTGCCAGAACGAATCGCTCGCCGGTTCGCACGCCGAACTCGCTGAAGATCTGCGTCGCGAAATCCGGACGATGATCCGGGCCGGCAAGTCCGATACCGAAATCATGGATTTCCTCGTCGCTCGCTACGGTGACTTCGTGCGCTACCGCCCGCCCCTGAAGGGCACCACGCTGCTGCTCTGGGGCGGCCCCTTCGTGCTGCTGCTGGGCGGCATTGCAGGCCTGCTGCTGTACCTGCGGCAGCGTAACGCGCAGACCGATGCCCCCCTTGACGAAGCAGAGCGCCGCCGTGTCGCCGCGCTGCTTGCCGACGCCGAAAAACGGAACGTCTCTCAATGACCACCTTCATCATTGCCGCAGCCCTGATCGCCCTTTTCGCCCTCGCGCTGATTGCGCGCCCGTTCATATTGGGGCGCAAGCAGCGCGACGAGGTCAGCATGTCGCGTCTGAACGCGCAGATCCTGCGCGACGAAATTGCAGCCCTTGAAGCCGAACGTGATCGCGGCGCGCTGACCACTGCAGCGTTCGACGCCGCACGCGAAGACATCCACCGCCGCCTGCTCGAAGAAGGCGACGCCTCAGCCCCGGTGCAACGCGCCAGCCGCCCGTGGCTTACGCTGGGTCCGGTCGCGCTGATGCTGCCACTGCTTGCCACGGTGCTGTATCTGCAACTGGGCACGCCGGCCGCCGTCACCGGCAATCCGCATGCGGCGGCAGCGCCGAACGGCATGCCGGACATCAACAAGATGGTCGAGAGTCTCGCCGCCAAGCTCGAAGCCAACCCGGACAACCCCACCGGCTGGGCAATGTTGGGGCGTTCGTACAAGGTCATGAACCGTTTCGCAGATGCCGCAGCCGCCTTTGAGCGCATCGGCCCCGCGCTGGAGCAGAATGCCGACTGGCTCGCCGAATACGCCGACGTGCTCGCGATGAATGCCGGCGGCAAGCTGGAAGGCAAGCCGGAAGCGCTGGTCAAGCAAGCGCTGCAGGTCGATCCGAACAATCTGCTCGCGTTGATGCTCGCGGGCTCCGGCGCCGCCGGTCGCCACGACTACGCAGCGGCCGTCGGCTATTTCGAGCGCGCGCTGCCGCAAGTCGCGCCGGAATCGGAAGATGCGCGCTTCCTCAAGGATGCAATCGCGCAGGTCAAGGGGCAGATGGGCGGCGCAGCGCCGAGCACACAGGCCACGCCTGAACCCACCGCCAAGGCAACTGAGCCAACGGCCGCAACCAGCCAGCGCTCGCTCGCAATCGCGATCGGCATTGCCCCCGCCATGAAGGCGGAGGCCAGCGGCAAAACGCTGTTCGTGATTGCCCGCGCGCCGGGCGAACGTATGCCACTGGCCGTCGTACGCCGCAGCGCCGATACACTGCCGGCGACCATCACGCTGGACGACAGCGCCTCGCTCAACGCGCAGCGCCCGCTCTCCAGCGTCGCGAAACTCGAAATCGAAGCCCGCATTTCCGCGTCTGGCGTCGCACAAGCCGCCTCAGGCGACCTATACGGCACCGCAAACGTTACGGACGCCAGCGTATCCGCGCTGGCACTTCAAATCGACCAACGCCGGCCCTGACCGGGTGGCGAGGCGGGGGAACTCCCTTGCCTCGCCCTCTCTTGCAGGCAACGTAAAGCCGACTGCACCTACGCCCACCGCCACCGCGTCAAAGCGAGCTTGGCGGCGGCCCTGCCAATGCCCGCGACACGCCACGCATTGGCTACCGATAAGCCACCTGCGCCGCGGCAATCGTCGCGGATCTGCACGGTAGTCGATACGCATCAAGCGCATCAACGACGCCCAGCGCCACACTAGCGCCCCTCCCCGCCAAGCGACACTGCCATGAACGATCTCCACGACCTCAGCGAACTCGACAGCGAAGACGCCCTGCCCGAACGCGAGGCCGCGACCAAACGCAGTACCTGGGTCAGTGTCGCGGTAAACATCGGCCTGACCATCTCGCAGGTTGTGGCGGGCGTGATCTCGGGCTCGCAAGGCCTGATCGCCGACGGCATCCACTCGCTTTCCGACCTTGTCGCCGATTTCGTCGTGCTGCTGGCCGTGCATCACAGCCAGAAAGCCCCTGACGACGATCACCACTACGGGCACCAGCGCTATGAGAACGCCGCCTCGTTGGTTCTAGGTCTGCTGCTGCTGGCTGTTGGCCTGGGAATGATCGGCTCTGCCGTGCACAAGCTCGAAGCGCCAGAGAGCATTCCGAAAGTGCATTTCATCGCACTGTGGGTGGCGCTCGGCGCGCTGGTGGTGAAGGAAGTGCTCTTCCGCTACATGCTGCATGTCGCGGAAAAAGTGCGCTCAAGCATGCTCGTCGCAAATGCATGGCACGCGCGCTCGGACGCAGCGTCGTCGCTCGTTGTAGCAATCGGCATTGGCGGCAACCTGCTCGGCTTCGGCCTACTCGACCCAATCGCGGCACTGATTGTGGGCTTCATGGTTGCGCGCATGGGTTGGGGATTCGCTTGGGATGCCCTGCACGATCTCACCGACCGCGCGGCGACCGAAGAACAAGTCGCAGCCATCGCCGCCGATATCCTCGCCACCCCGGGCGTGCTCGGCATGCACGAGCTCAAGACGCGCAAAACCGGTGACATGATCCTCGCCGACGTGCACCTGGAAATCGACGGCAGCCTGACCGTCACCCAAGGCCACGACATCGCCCGCCAAGCCAAGCTCCGCGTCATGGCAAACCATCCGGTGCTCTACCTGATGACGCACGTCGACCCGGTCAACACGCCGACCAGCGCAGCACAACTAAGCGGATAGAAAAGCCAAGCACAGAAAGCGAAAAACCCGCCAGAAGGCGGGTTTTTCTTGGGAAAGCTTGGGGCGACATACCGGGATCGAACCGGTGACACCTGGAATCACAATCCAGTGCTCTACCGACTGAGCTAATGCCGCCACTGGGTACTACCTTGCGTTGCTTGGTCCGCCCGACAGGACTCGAACCTGTAACCCCCGGCTTAGAAGGCCGGTGCTCTATCCAGTTGAGCTACGGGCGGGTTCTGTCCGAACGATTTCCCAAACTTCGCTGGTCGGGGTGGAGAGATTCGAACTCCCGACATCTTGCTCCCAAAGCAAGCGCGCTACCGGACTGCGCTACACCCCGAGAGGGCAAGAATATACATAACTAATGCCGGTTCGTCAAACATGATCTGTATATCCCCTTCAATTTGATTGGCGGCAACGTTTCGCCGAGCGCCTTGAACAAACGAACTTCACCCCTCTGGCATTTCCTTGCGAGCCAAAGTTGATTCTGCTATTAACGCTGCTTTCTCACTTGGACCGAGGAAAGCCATCATGGCTGAGGAGATCTACCGCCACTTCACGCCCTACGAGCCGAAGAAGGGCGAGCAGTACATGAGCGCTAAACAGCTCGCTCATTTCCGATCGATCCTTGAGGCCTGGAAGCAGGATCTACAGTCGGATATCGAG
>CAMFLH010000055.1 GCA_945957295.1 uncultured Uliginosibacterium sp. | reverse complement strand
AGTTCGCGTAGGTCGGTGCGCGGCAGCGCCAGCGGAACAGCTTCTGGTTGTCGCCGATCATGCTCCAGTGGATGTCCTCGCCGCGCGGCGCTTCGGCGTAGCCCAGCGCGAAGCGGTGCGGCTTGTAGGCGAAGCCTTCGGTGAGGATCGGGCCTTCCGGCATGTTCGCCAGCGCATGCTCGATGATCGCCAGCGAGTCGTAGAACTCCTTCACCCGGATCAGCACGCGCGAGAGCACATCGCAGCCTTCCATCACATGCAGGCCGAAGGGCAGGTCGGCGTAGGCGGCGTAGGGGTGATCGATACGGATGTCGCGTGCGTAGCCGCTCGCGCGCACCACCGGGCCGACCGGGCTGAAATCGCGCGCCACTTTCGGGTCCAGCCGGCCAATGCCCTGCGTGCGCTGGGTCAGGTTCGGCGTGGCCATCAGCATCTCGACCAGCGGGGTGATCTCGCTGCGCAGCTCGGCGATCAGCTTCAGCGTCTTGTTGCGCTCGTCCTTGTGGATGTCGCGCCGCACGCCGCCGATCAGGTTCATGCCGTAGGTCTTGCGCGCGCCGGTGAGCAGTTCGGCCATCGTCATGGCCTTCTCGCGTACGCGGAAGAACTGCATGAAGCCGGTGTCGAAACCGACGAAGTGGCTCGCGAGGCCGACGTTCAGCAGGTGGCTGTGCAGGCGTTCCACTTCGAGGAAGATCGCGCGGATCGCCTTGGCGCGGGCCGGCACTTCGATGCCCAGTGCGTTCTCCACCGAGCTGGCGTAGGCCACGCTGTGGGTGAAGCCGCAGATGCCGCAGACGCGGTCGGCGAGGAAGGTCACCTCGTCGTAACCCATGCGCGTTTCGGCCACCTTCTCCATGCCGCGATGTACGTAGAACATGCGGTAGTCGGCGTCGACGATGTCCTCGCCGTCGACGAAGAGGCGGAAGTGGCCCGGCTCGTCGGAGGTGATGTGCAGCGGGCCCAGCGGCACCACGCGGCTCTCGCCGCCGTCATTGACGAACTCGTAGGTCTCGGTGTCGGAGGTCGGCGCCGGACGCTGGTTGTAGCCCATCGTGTCCTTGCGCAGCGGGTGCAGGTCGTCCGGCCAGTCGTCCGGCAGCACCAGTCGGCGCTGGTCGGGCAGGCCGACGGCGCGCAGGCCGTACATGTCGCGCACCTCGCGTTCGCCCCACACGGCGGCCGGCACCTTGGGCGTCACCGAGGGGAACTCCTGCTCCACCGGGTCGACCAGCACGCGCACCACCACCCAGCACTTCACCTCGCGCTCCATCGAGAGCACGTAGTACACCGCGAAGTGGCCGTTGAGCGTGCGCTCGTCGTTGCCGAACAGCACGGACAGCCAACCGCCCTGGTCGTAGTACAGCCAGGCGACGACGTCTGGCAGGGCGTCCGGCTTCACCGTGACGGTGACCTGATCGGCGGTCTGCCATTCGACATCCAGCATCGCGGCGGGAAACTTCTCCGCCAGCCCGGCGATGTAGTTGCGGCCCACGCGGGATTCTTCTGCTACGGACATGCTCTGGGTCTCCTTTCCCGGGGCGCTTCTTATCGGGCCGCTGGCGTGGCGTCGGGCGTCGGCGCGACTGCCGTGCCGGGTGCCGGGGCTTGTGCGATCTGCGGCTGGCTGCCGGTCTGAACCTGTGCGGCGGCGCGGGCCAGCAACTGGCCGACCGGCGCCGGTGCGCGGATGCCCATCACCAGCATCGCGACCAGCAGCACGCCCATCGGCAGCAGCGTCAGTGCGCCGGTGTCGCCGCGCGGCACGTTGTCCGGCGCGGCGCCGAACACTGTGGCGGCCAGCATGCGCACCAGCCCTGCAAGCACGACGGTCAGCAACAGCAGGCACAGGCCGATCAGCCACGGGTGGCCGGCTGCGAGGCCGGCGGTGACGACCATGAACTCGCTGACGAAGATGTTGAAGGGCGGCACGCCACCCAGCGCCAGCGCGCCGGCGATGAACAGTGCGCCGGTTATCGGCGCGACCTTCAGAATGCCCTTCACCGAATCCATGGCTGGCGTGCCGTACTTGATCAGGATGTTGCCGGAGCCACAGAACATCAGCGCCTTGACCAGGCTGTGGTTGATCGTGTGCAGCAGGCCGGCGAGGATGCCCAGCGGGCCGCCGAGGCCGAATGCGAACGCGATCAGGCCCATGTTCTCGACACTGGAGTACGCGAGCAGGCGCTTGATGTCGCGCTGCACGACGATGAAGAAGGCGGCAACGCCGACCGACAGCAGGCCGAAGATCAGCAGCAGGGTCTGCGGGAAGCTGGGGCCGACGGCCTTCGCGGCGATCATGCCGAAGCGCAGCACGATCAGCATCGCGCAGTTGAGCAGCACCGCCGACAGCAGCGCGCTGATCGGGCTCGGGGCTTCCGAGTGGGCGTCCGGCAGCCAGGCGTGCATCGGGAACAGGCCGGCCTTGGTGCCAAAGCCGATCAGCACGAACACGAAGGCGAGCTTGACCAGGGTCGGGTCGAGCAGCTGTGCATTGAACAGCAGTGCGGTCCAGCTGGAAGCATCGCCCACCACCGGCAACACGGCGACACCGTTGGAATACACCAGCACCACGCCGTAGAGGCCGAAGGCGACGCCGACGGGACAGATCACCACGTACTTCCACGCGGCCTCGAGCGACGAGCGCTTGCCGTAGAAGCCGACCAGGAAGGCGGAACCCAGTGTCGTCGCCTCGACCGCGACCCACATCATGATCACGTTGTTGGCGGTGACCGCCAGCAGCATCGTGAACACGAACAGGTTGAAGATGCCGTAGAAGTTGCACAGGCGGCCGACGTCGATCGCGCCGTGGGCGAGCTCGTAGTTCATGTAGCCGATCGCATAGACGCCGATCAGGAAGCCGACCACGCCGACCAGCCCGAGGAAGACCGCGCCGAGGCTATCCACCTGCATCCAGCCGTGCAGCGCGGCGATTTGGTCGACCTGCAGCAGTTCGCCGGCGAGCCTGAGCGTACCGAGCAGCAGCACCGTCATGCTCACGGCGTGGATCAGCGTGACCAGCGGCTTTGCGGCGGCGCCGGCCCAGCGCGAGGCGAAGGCGAGCGCGGCAGCGACCAGCGGGACCAGCAGCAGGGCGGGGAGCAGTTCCATCGAAGTCATGTCGTCAGCCCTTCAAGGCCGTGAGTTGTCGCACGTCGAGGGTGTTCATCGAGCGTTGGATGCGGCGCACCAGCACCACCATGATCACCACGGCAAACACCGCGTCGGTCGCGATGCCGATCTCGACCAGCTCCGGCGCGCGCCACGCGAGCAGCGCCAGCGTCAGGTGCGAGCCGTTCTCCATCAGGCAGAAACCGAACACCTGCTTGAGGAGGTTGCGCTGGCTGACGATGCACACCAGGCCCAGCAGGAAGTGACCAAGCGAGACGCCCAGCGCCGGCTTGAGCGGGTCGACCACCGCCAGATGCACCGACGACACCGCGTAGCACGACAGCCCGACGATCAGCGCGGCGACGACGATCAATGCGGCGGGGCTCAGCACGCCGGGCAGGTCTTCCTTTTCCGGCAGCGTGGCCAGCGTGCGCAGCATGATCCAGGGCACCAGCACGACCTTGGTGACGAAGGCGGAGACGCTCCACCAGTACAGCTCGTGCGCACCGTGGGTCCGGGCCAGGGTCAGGAAAATCAGTACCAGCACGAGCGATTGCGCTGCGTAGAGGCGAGCCGCGCGGGTGGCGTTGCCCGCGCTGGTCACGAGCAGCGAGGTGACGATCAGCAGCCCGGCCAGCGCGTTGACGATCAATGGTCCGTTCATGGGAACTCCTTAACCAAGCCAGCTCGCGGCGATGAAGCTCGACGCCACGCACATCACGATCAGCGTCACCAGCACGAAGCAGATCGCCGGTGGCACCGGCTGCGCCTTGGCGACCGCCTCCGAGGCTTCGCCCGGCGTCGTATCGCCGAACCAGCGCAGGAACCACGCGAAGCTTGCGACTGATTCGATCAGCGCGATCACCACCAGCGGCAACAGCAACAGGTGGGCTGCGGAGAGCTGGAAGCCCGCGGTGAAGATCGGGAATTTGCTGAAGAAACCGTTGAAAGGCGGTACGCCGGTGATGGACAGCGCGGCGACGCAGAAGCTGATGCCGAGCAGCGGCGTGTGCTTCAGCAGGCCGCGCAGCGAGGGCAGCATGCGGGTGCCGCAGCTGTAGCTCAGCGCACCCGCGACGAGGAAGAACAAACTCTTCGCAAACGCGTGGTTGAAGATGTGCGCAACGGCGCCCTTGAACGCGAGCTCGGAGCCGAACACCGACAGCGACAGCGCCATGAAAATCAGCGACAGCTGCGAGATCGTCGAGTACGCGAGCAGGCGCTTCATGTCCCGCTGCGGCAGGTACATCAGGAAGCCGTAGACCATCGTCACGACTGCCATCGTCACGCCGACCCAGCCGATCACTTCCGGCACCGCGCCGGCGGAGTACAGCGCACGGGCGAACAGATAGACGCCCACCTTCACCATCGAGGCCGCGTGCAGATAGGCCGAGACCGGCGTCGGCGCTTCCATCGCGTCCGGCAGCCAGGCATGCAGCGGCAGTTGCGCCGACTTGCCCCAGGCCGCGATCAGGATGCCGAGGAACACCGCGACCTTCGCACCGTCGTTCAGATGCGCGAGGCCGGTGAGGGCGAAGGAGCCGGTGTCGACGAACAGCCACGCGGCGGCGAAGTAGAGGCCGATCGCGGCGATGTGCGTGATGATCAGCGCCTTGATCGCGGACTTCAGCGCCTTCGGCTTCTCGTAGTAACCGATCAGGCCCCAGGAGCAGGCGCCGGTGATTTCAAAAAACACCAGCTGGCCGACCAGCGTGGAGGAGAGCACCAGCCCCGCCATGGCGCCGATGAACAGCAGAAGGAAGGCGTAGTAGCGGGGGCGGCCGTCATGCGGGTGTTCGCGGTTGCCGTCGGTGAGGTAGGCGGTGGAGTAGGCGACCACCAGGAAGCCCAGCACCACCACGGCGACACAGACCAGCACGCTGAGCCGATCTATCGTCAGCCCCATCAGCGCGGTCTGGCCGAAGGACAGCAGATCGACTTCGCGAGCCAGCTTGCCGGCCTGATCAAAGCCGATCGCGAGCGCAATGACCGCTGCGGCCGCGAGCGCCGAGAAGACAGTGGCAACCCATTTGGCGACGCGCTGTGGACTCAGCGCGGTGACGAGCGCGCCGAGGAAGGGCAACAGAATGATCGTGAGCGCAAGGTTCTCCATGATCCGTTTCAGAGCCCAGTGAGGTAGAAGACGAAGGCCAGCACTGCGCACCCGAAGCCGATCCAGGTGACACGTGAAGTCAGCATGTAGCGTCCGCGCGCCATGCTGTTCTCGATCAGGCCAGCAAGTACGAAGATCGCCAGCAACTTTGCCGGGAGTGCGAAGACGGCGAGCGCGATGTCGCCGGCAGTGAAGGTGTCGAGGTTGCCGAAGGGCAGGAACACGCCGAGCAGGAACTGCGCGAGCACGATCTTCTTGAGACCCAGGCCCAGCTTCAGCACCGCGAGCGAAGCGCCGGAGTATTCGGTGAGAGGGCCTTCCTGAAGCTCCTGCTCGGCCTCGGCCATGTCGAAGGGCAGCTTGCCCATCTCGATGAACACGGTGAAGGCGAACGCAGCCATCGCCAGCAGGATCGCCATCGGCGCCTGCAGGTAACCGCCGGCGATCGAGGCGCTCATACTGCCGAGGTTGGTGCTGCCTTCAACCAGCGCGACCACGACCAGCGAAAGGATCATGGTCGGCTCCACCAGCACGCCCATCGTCACCTCACGGCTCGCGCCGATGCCGGCGAAGGAGCTGCCGGAGTCGAGGCCGGAGAGTGCGAAGAAGAAGCGCGCCAGCGCGAAGACGTAGGCGAAGGTGATCAGGTCCGCCGCGGCGCCGACCGGCGAATGGCGGGTAAAGACCGGCAGTGCCATC
Organism: uncultured Uliginosibacterium sp.; assembly: GCA_945957295.1. Taxonomy (GTDB): domain Bacteria; phylum Pseudomonadota; class Gammaproteobacteria; order Burkholderiales; family Rhodocyclaceae; genus Niveibacterium. Next base: position 16,990 of record CAMFLH010000055.1, on the reverse strand, counting down.
GCCAGCAGCAGCATCGCGCCGAGCAGCACATAGGGGGTCGCCTGGAACACGAAACCGGCCGAGGCGGGTGCGACATCCTGACGCTTCAGCAGCTTCACGATGTCGCGGTAGTCCTGCAGCACGCCGGGGCCGCGCCGCGAGTGCATGCGGGCGCGGATCATCCGCGACACGCCGGTCATCAGCGGCGCGATGGCGAGCAGCACCACCGCCTGCAGCACGGCAAGACAGAGCAAGTCGAAACTGGGCATGGCGGGCTCCTAGACCGCAACCAGAAGAAGAACGACCAGGGTTGCCACTACATAGAGGCAATACACCCGGAAGTCGCCATGCTGCAGGTGCTGGATCTTGCGGCCCGACCACTGCACGCCCTCCACCACGCCTTGCACGACCTTGGCATCCCACAGCGGTTCGAGCCGCGTGGTGGCGTCGATGCACCACTGCACCGCGCGCCGCGACACTGAACCCGGGTCCAGCGTGTCACGCACCCGGTAGAGCGGCGCGAACATCTGGCCAAGTGGCTGGGCGGCGAAGCCCGCCGCAGAGGGCACCATCGCCTGCTCCTGCGCGTAGCCGCAGGCCCAGGCGTCGCCACCGTGGCGGCGGCCAAGGCGGGCGCCGCGCAGGCCGGCGACCAGCAGTATCGGCAGCATCGGCAGTGCGAGCAGCAACACCGTCACGAGCGGGATCGACAGATGCGCCTGCCCCGGATCGCCCGGGAACAGCGTGTGGCCAATCGCCACTGGCGCCGTGGCCGATTGCGTTAGCGATGCCGCGACCGTTGCCATCACCGGGCTCACCCATGCGGCGCCAACGCCGCATAGGACGATGAACCCCGCGAGCAGCAGCATCGCGATCACCATCGGTAGCGGTGCTTCCTGCGCGTGCTCCGCATGCGCGCTGCGTGGCAGGCCGGAGAAGCTCAGCCCGTAGGCTTTCACGAAGCAGGCGGCGGCCAGCGCGCCGGTCAGTGCCAGCATGACCATGCCGACCGGTCCAGCGAGGCGCAGGAAAATGTCACTGGTGCCACCCATCGAGAACAGCGCCTGATAGGTGAACCACTCGCTGACGAAGCCATTGAGCGGCGGAAGCGCGCAGATCGCCATCGCGCCGATCAGGAAGGCGCCGGCTGTCCAGGGCATGCGGGTGGCGAGGCCGCCGAGCTGGTCCATGTCCTTGGTGTGGGTGCGATAGAGGATCGCGCCGGCACCGAGGAACAGCAGGCCCTTGAACGCCGCGTGGTTGAGCAGGTGATAGAAGGCCGCGAGCAGTCCGATTGCCGCGAGCAGCGGCAGGTGCGCGGCGATGCCCACCATGCCGGCGCCGACGCCCATCAGGATGATGCCGACGTTCTCGACCGTGGAGTAAGCGAGCAGGCGCTTGAGATCCTTCTCTGCCAGCGCGTAGAGCACGCCGAGCACGGCCGAGATGGCGCCCACCGCCAGCACCAGCAGGCCCCACCAGCTTGCCGTGGCGCCGAGCAGATCAATGCCGACCTTGATGATGCCGAACACGCCGACCTTGACCATCACGCCTGACATCAGCGCCGAGGCGTGCGAGGGGGCGGCCGGGTGGGCGCGTGGCAGCCAGCTGTGCAGCGGCACCATGCCGGCTTTGGCGCCGAAGCCGACGAAGGCCAGCAGGAACACCAGCGAGGCCATCGGCCCGGTGAGATGCAAGGCGCGGAAGCTGTCGAAATCCAGATTGCCGCTGTGGCTGTAGAGGATGAAGAAGGCTGCCATGATCAGCACCGAGCCGGCGTGCGCGATCAGGAAGTACAGGAAGCCCGCGCTCACCGCTTCTTCATGCTGGTCGAAGATCACCAGGAAGTAGGAGGCGAGCGACATCATCTCGAAGAAGATCAGGAAGTAAAACGCGTTGTCGCTGACCACCAGCGCGACCATCGAGGCGACGAACAGGTTCATGAAGAAGCCCATCGCCCAGGCACCGCGCCCGGCGTATTCGCGCACATAGGCGGTGGCATAGAGCGAGCAGACCGCCACCAGAACCGAGATCACGAAGACCATCAACGCGGCCAGCGGATCGAGGCGCGCTGCAAAGTGTGCGAAGGCAAACGGGCCGTCGGTCACGAAGCGCTGCGTGGTGCCGCTGAGCAGGACCGGCAAGCTGGCCACCACGCCGACCACGCCACCAAGCAGGCCGGTGACCCCCGAGCAGAGGATCGCGAGCGACTCGCGGCGCGCCAGCAGCAGCGAGCCCAGTGCGCCGGCGAGGTACAACAGCACCGACAACAGCAGGAGTTCCAGAGGCGTGTTCATCATTGCTCCTGCTCGGTGCCGAACGAGGTGTGTGCGGCGAGCGCCGTGGCGGCCTGCTTGCGGCGCGAGTCACCAGCGTCATCCAGTGCGCGGTTGTCCACCACATGCATGGCATGAGTCGGGCAGACCCGCACGCATTCAGGGCCTTCGGCGCGGAAGTCGCACAGATCGCACTTCACCGCGATGCTGCGCACACCGGTCACCGAGGCGAGGATCGGGTGCAGCGTCGCGGCACTGTCCGAACCCTCTGTTGCCGGGTCGGTGGCAGTCAGCATGTCAGGGGAGATGTAGTCGCGGCCGCAGGGTACGACCCCGGTTGCGGGCGTGCCCGACGGGGTGATGGCACCGAAGGGGCAGGCGATCGCGCATAACTTGCAGCCGATGCACAACGTCTCGTTCAGCACGATCGCATCGTTGGCATGGGTGATGGCGTTGACCGGGCACACGCGCGCACACGGCGCATCCTCGCACTGGCGACACAGCACCGGGGCTGTCTTGCCGGCATGCAGCGTCACGGTCAACCGTGGCTGGCTCTGCAGACCTGCGGCCCGATGCACGATCGAGCATGCGGCCATGCAGGTGTTGCAGCCGATGCAGCGTGCCGGTTCCGCGATCACGAAACGGTTCATCCAGCCTTCCTCCTCAGGGTGTAAGGCATCACCGGTGTCGGATCCACGGTTGGCTCACAGCGGCCATCAGCATCTGCGTGGCACGACACAAAAAACGCCGCTCATTACAGCCTGCCTTTCAGCCCGAACATTTGGGGCGCATCAAACTTGGACGACAGTCTTGGTTGACTTGGGTCGGTTTCGATGCGGTCGGGTGGCGACGTTTCTAAGGGCGCCCGGAATCGGGCGAAAAGAGGATGCTTGCGAGCATGTCATCGGCATTCTTGCCAATGACTTGCATGCTTGGAGGCGTGCGGAGGGGGCGGGCGACGAGAGTTCGGGGGGCGTCGCCGTCGGGGTCAGCAGATGCGGGGTAGTTGTTCTCCGGTCAGCCAATCCACCATGCGGCGTCCACCGAAGGTGGTTTCCATCTGCACGAAGCCGTTTGGGTCTGCGATGACTTCGCCGATGATGGCGGCATGGCGGCCCCGGGGGTGGCTGCGCATGATTTCGAGCAGGCGCTCGGCGTCTTCGGCCGGGCACACTGCAACAAGCTTGCCCTCGTTCGCGACATAGAGCGGATCGATACCAAGCAACTCGCAGGCCGCGGCGACCTCGTCGCGCACCGGGATCGCTCTCTCGCGGATCACGATGCCACAGCCGGCGGCGCAGGCGAATTCGTTGAGCACCGCAGCGAGCCCGCCGCGTGTCGGGTCGCGCAGCACCCGCATGGACGGCACCGCAGCCAGCATCGCCCCGGCGAGGCAGTGGATCGCGGCGGTGTCGGACTGGATCGCAGTGTCGAAGGACAGGTTCTCGCGCAGCGACATGATCGCCACGCCATGGTCGCCGAGGTAGCCGGATACCAGCACCCGGTCGCCGGGCTGTATGCGACGCGGGTCGAGCAGGATGCCGTCCGGCACGATGCCGATCCCGGTGGTGGTGATGAACACGCCATCGCCCTTGCCCTGTTCGACCACCTTGGTGTCGCCGGTGACGATGGGCACGCCGGCTGCGCGCGCCGCTTCGGCCATCGACACGACGATGCGCTGCAGGTCTGCGAGCGGGTAGCCTTCTTCGAGGATGAAGCCCGCTGCGAGATACAGCGGTTTGCCGCCGGCCATCGCGACATCGTTGATCGTGCCGTGCACCGACAGGCAGCCGATGTCGCCGCCGGGGAAGAACAGTGGCGAGACGACATGGCTATCAGTCGCCATCACCATGCGGCCGGTGCCGGCCGGCAGGGCGAAGCAGGCGCCGTCGGTCTGCGCGCGCAGGTAGTCGTTGTCGAAGTGACGCACGAAGAGGTCGTGGATCAGCTGCGCCATCGCGCGCCCGCCGCTGCCGTGGCTCAGGTCGACGCGGCCGTGTTTCAGATCCAGCGGGCGGCTGTAGCTCATGTATTCACCTCCGCACGCAGCGGGACTTCCTTGAAGCGGCCGTAGGTGTAGTGCGCCGCGCAGGCACCTTCGGACGAGACCATGCAGGCGCCGATCGGATGATCCGGCGTGCACACGGTGCCGAATACCTTGCAGTCGCGCGGATGCTTGTGCCCGCGCAGGATGGCAGCGCACTCGCAGGCCTTGGGGTCCGGCACCTGACGGTAGGCCATGCTGTAACAGCGCTCGGCATCGTAGGCGGCGTACGTGGCGCGGATGCGCAGCGCGCTGTCCGGCACTTCGCCAAGGCCACGCCAGTCAAAGCACTCGCGCAGTTCAAATACTTCCGCGACGCGCGCCTGCGCCTTGAGGTTGCCTTCGCGCGTGACCGCACGGGTGAACTGGTTCTCCACCACCGCGCGGCCCGCGTTGATCTGGCGCACCAGCATCAGGATCGACTGCAGCACGTCCAGCGGTTCGAAGCCGGCAATCACGACTGGCTTGCGGTAGTGCTGCGCGAAGCCCTCGTAGGGGCCGTAGCCAATCACGGTGCTGACATGGGCCGGGCCGACGAAGCCATCGAGCGCGACGCGCGATGAATCGCCCTCCGATTCCATGATGTGCACCATCGCCGCCGGTGTCAGCACATGGTTGCAGAACACGCTGAAGTTGCTCAGGCCGAGCGCGGCCGCCTGCTGGATCACGACGGCGGTCATCGGCGTGGTGGTCTCGAAGCCGATGCCGAAGAACACGACTTCGCGATCCGGATGCTCACGCGCGATGCGCAGCGCATCGTCGCAGGAATACACCATGCGCACGTCCGCACCCTGCGCCTTGGCGCGCATCAGCGAGAGTCCGCCGGAGGCCGGCACGCGCAAGGTATCGGCGTAGGTACAGAGGATCACGCCCTTGTCTCGCGCGAGCTCAATGGCGCTGTCGATGCGGCCGATCGGCAACACGCAGACCGGGCAGCCGGGGCCGTGGATCATCTGCACGCCGGGCGGCAGCAGATCAAGCAGGCCGTAGCGCGAGATCGCGTGGGTGTGACCGCCGCAGAACTCCATCAGCCGGTAGCTGCGGCCTGGCTGCACTTCGGCGGCCAAGGTCGCGGCGAGCTTGCGGGCGATCTCGCCGTCACGGAATTCGTCGACGTACTTCATGCTCAGGCCAGCGGCGGCGTCAGCAGGCGCTCGCCAGCCATGGCGGCGTCCAGTTCGTCGAAGGTCGCCAGCGTCAGGGCGGCCTCTTCGGGGTCGAGCCGGCCGATCGCGAAGCCGACATGCACGATCACATAGTCGCCAACCGATACATCCTCCACCAGCGCCAGCGAGACTTCTTTCTGGACGCCTGAAAGCTCAATGCGCGCGCGGTCGTCAGCGAGCAGTTCGACGACGCGGGCGGGTATCGCAAGACACATAAGCAGTCCTCAGGGGGTGCCGGCCTTTAGCCGGTCGCTTTCGTGGAGCATGCGTCGGGCGACCCAAGCCTGCCCTAGCGCGAGGCCGCCATCGCCGGGCGGTGCGGCCTGTGCTTCCAGCATCTGCAGCCCGCGGTGCTGCAGTGCGCGGCGCAACCCGCGCGCGAGAATCGCGTTGAGGAAGCAGCCGCCGGCACAGACCACGGTCCGGATGCCTTGCGACTCTGCCGCAGCGCCGACCCAGTCCGCTAGGGCATAGATCAAGGCCGCGTGGAATAGCGCGGCGGCCTGCTTGACGTCGGTCGCCTCAATGAGTTCGGCCAGTGTCGGAGAGAGGTCCAGCTGTACGCAGCCGGTGCTGGCGTCAAGCTTGTGCAGCGGTGTTCGCTGGTCGAAGCGGCCGAAGGCTTGCGCCAGTCCTTCCAGCCGCATCGCGGCCTGCCCCTCGAAGCTCATTCGGGGTTGCACGCCCAGCAGCCCCGCCGCGGCATCGAACCAGCGCCCCATGCTGGTGGTCGTTGGCGCATGGCCGCGCAGAATCTGTGCTACCGCTGTGGCACCGGGTTCGTGGGCGAAGCGCTTAGCGATTTCGTCACCGCGGCCGAGCAGCGCGAGCGCTGCGGCGCCCATGCGCCAGGGCTCACGCGCCGCGCGGTCGCCACCGGGCAGAGCAAGCGGGCGCAGGTGGCCGAGGCGTTCGAATTGCGCGCCCTCGACGTGCAGAAGTTCGCCGCCCCAAGGCTGGCCGTCGGTGCCGAGGCCGACGCCGTCCAGCGCCAGCCCGATCACCGGCGCATCGAGGCGATGTTCCGCCAGCACTGCGGCGATGTGGGCGTGGTGGTGCTGCACACCGAGAGCGGGGATCTGCCAGCGCTCAGCGAGCTGCTGTGCGAGCCGGGTGCTGTAGAAGTCCGGATGCAGGTCGTGCGCGAGTGCGTCGGGCTTCACCTGAAGCAAGCCGGTCAGGTGATCGACCGCCGCTTCCAGTGCGTAGCAGTTGGCGACGCGGTCCAGATCACCGATGTGCTGGGAAAGAAAAGCCTGGTCGCCGCGCGTGATGCACAGCGTGTTCTTGAAGAAGCCGCCCAGTGCGAGAATGTGGTGGCGTGGCGAGGTGGCCGCGAGCGGAATCGCGCGCGGCGTGTAGCCCCGCGCGCGGCGGATGAACTGTGGCGTGGCTTGGCCCGGCAGCGGGCGCACCACGCTGTCGTCGCAGCGGATCAGGATCTCGCGGTCGTGCAGCAGCCAGGCGTCGGCGATGCCGCGCAGGCGCTCCAGTGCTTCGCTGTCGTCGGTGATCAGCGGCTCGCCATGCGGGTTGGCGCTGGTCATCACCAGCACCAGGGGCTGTGCTTCGGCCAGCCAGTCGGAGCCGGTCGGGCGGCCCGCGGCCTCATGAAACAGCAGGTAGTGCAGCGGCGTGTAGGGCAGCATTGCGCCCAGCCAGCCGAGGCCCGGCGCGACGCCGGGCAGGCGAGCGTCGGCGTTCTCGCGCTTGGGCAGCAGCACGATCGGGCGAGCATTGTCCTGCAGCGCGGCGGCTTCCGTTGCGCCGATATCCGCGAACTCGGCGAGTGAGGCGAGGTTCGCGATCATCACGGCCAGCGGTTTCTCTTCGCGGTTCTTGCGCGCGCGGAGTTTTTCGACGGCGCTCGCGTTGCGTGCATCGCAGGCGAGGTGAAAACCGCCGAGCCCCTTGATCGCGACGATGTCGCCGCGGCGCAGGCAGGCGAGCGTCGCGGCAATCGGGTCATTGCTTGTGTCGGCTGGCTGCGGCTCGATCTCGTCTCCAGCGACGCAGAAACTCAGTTGCGGGCCACAGACGGGGCAGGCGTTGGGCTCGGCGTGGAAGCGGCGTGCGTCCGGCGCGCGGTACTCGTTCAGACACGCGGGGCATTGCGCGAAGCGCGCCATGCTGGTGTGGGCGCGGTCGTAAGGCAGGCGCGCGGCGATGGTGTAGCGCGGGCCGCAATCGGTGCAGTTGATGAAGGCGTAGCGGTAACGGCGGTTGGCCGGGTCGAAGAGCTCGGCAAGGCAGGCGGGGCAGACGCACAGATCCGGCCCGATCGTCGCGCGCTGGGCGCCGCTGGCGTCGCTGTCGAGAATGTCGAACCCTGCCTCGCCGACCTCCGGGGGGCAGCTTTCGATGTCCAGCGTGTCGAGCTGTGCCGACGGCGGTGCATCGCCGCGCAGGCGTGCGGCGAAGGTATCCAGCACGGACTCGTCGCCCTGAACTTCGATCGTGACGCCACTGGCGTCATTGCGCACCCAGCCTGTCAGTTGCAGTGCGTGCGCGAGGCGATGGGTGAAGGGCCGGAAGCCGACGCCCTGGACGATGCCGGTGACGCGCAGCCGCCGGCGGATCATCAAGCGGCCGGTACCTTTGTGACGGCGGCGACGCCGGCCGCGAGCCAGGCCTGCCACGCGTCGCAGCCTTCACCGCTGCGGGTCGAGAGCCGGATCACCGGCAGCTCGGGCCGCACCTGCCGCGCATAGCGCACGGCAAGGTCGACATCGAAATCCAGATGCGGGAGCAGGTCGATCTTGCTGATCAGCAGCAGGTCGGCGGCACGGAACATGTCCGGGTACTTCAGCGGTTTGTCCTCACCCTCGGTGACCGAGAGGATTACGACCTTGTGCGCTTCGCCCAGATCGAAGGCTGCCGGGCACACCAGATTGCCCACGTTCTCGATCAGCAACAGCCCGTCGGACGGCAATTGCGCCTTGGCGTCGAGCTGGTCGGCCGCTTGCGCAACCATGTGGGCGTCGAGATGGCAGCCCTTGCCGGTGTTGATCTGCACCGCGGCTGCGCCAGTCGCACGAATGCGCTCGGCATCGAAGGCCGTCTGCTGGTCGCCCTCGACCACCGCGACTGGTGTTTGCGTGCCCCAGCGCCGGATCGTATCGACCAGCAGCGTGGTCTTGCCCGAGCCTGGGCTGGAGACGAAGTTGAGAACGAACAGCCCGCGTGCTCCGAATCGCTCGCGGTTCGCGTTGGCTTGCGCGTCGTTGTCGGAAAGGATGTCCTGCTCGATGCGGAGGATCTGGGCTTCGCTGGTACCGGGGGCGTGCCGGGCGTCGAGGGTGCCGTGTGCCGGGCGGAATGCCGGGGTGCTAGCCGGCGCGGCGGCGCTGCGCCGCGGCCGTGCATAGCGCATTCCGTGTCCGTCGATCTGGGCGTCACCGCCTCCGCATCCGCAGGTCACACACATCGCACCATCTCCGATTCTTGCCCGATCCCGTGTCGCCCCAATCAGGCGGGCTCGCCGGGCTCGATCACTACATCCACGACTCGCATCTGGTCGCCGTCCGTCACCTTCAGGCGGAATCCGGCGCAATCTGGGCAGGGCATGCCGATCTGCTCCAGTTCGACCTCTGCTGCGCAGGTCTCGCACCAGGCCCGGCCGGGCCTGCGCTGAACCTCGATGCTGGCCGTTTCAGCCAGCGTGCCGCGGCTGACGACCTCACAACAATATTGCAGCGTCTCCGCCTCGACATGCGCCAGCGCACCGATTTCCAGCGCGATGCGGGTCACCCGCCGGGCGCCTGCCTTGCGGGCCGCCCCCTCGACGATTCCGATCACGCGTTCAGCCAGAGACAGTTCATGCATCGGCGCATTCTCCAACATCCACGACCCGCGGCCGCGGCAGCTTGGCGCTGATCTGACCATCGTCAAGTGTGCCGGGGCCGCCGTCCGCGCGGGCAGTGTGGCCAGCCAGCGCGTGCGCCAACGCGCGCGCGTATATGCATTTGGCGAGCCCTGCAGACTGAAGACCCCGGTTCCCACTTGTGCCCCGAATCGGCGAATTGTCGGCGCGAAAACATTGATCCCTGTCTATTTGCAGCGATTCGAATGCGCTGATGATGAAAGTTTGAGGCGCGCAGGCGACGCACTCCCCGCTGGCGGCTTCCTTCACCTTGTCAGGAGTTTACGCATGAACCGGTTTGTCATCGCCGAGGCGAGCAAGTGCATCGGCTGTCGTACCTGTGAGATTGCTTGTGCGATGGCGCATCCGGCTGGCGGCAACGCCGACGCGCTGACGCCGCGGACCTTTGCGCCGCGGCTGACCGTCGTTCGCAGTGGCACGATCACGACGCCGATCCTGTGCCGGCAGTGTGATGACGCACCCTGCGTGCGCGCCTGCCCGAGCGGCGCAATTGTTTATGCGCAGGACAGCGTGCAGGTGCTGCAGGAGCGCTGCGTAGGCTGCAAGACCTGTGTGGTGGCTTGCCCCTACGGCGCGATGACGGTGGTGACAACGCCCGCGGCGGCGGCTTCAGACTCGGTGCTTGCATCGCGCAAGACCAAATCCGAGGCACAGAAGTGCGATCTCTGCATCGACCGCGCCGAAGGCCCGGCCTGCATCCCCTCATGCCCGACCAAGGCACTGCACCTGATCGACAAGGACCGCATGGCGGCCACGCTGCGCAAGCGTCAGGCACAGGCGGCGCTTGATCTGGCTGCCGGCGTGCAGTTCTGAACTGAATTCGAATCCCTCCCGGAAAAGGACTTGTGAGATGAAGAAGGTCATTACGGTGTGTCCGTACTGCGGTTCGGGCTGCAAGATCAACCTGCTGGTCGAAGGCAACAAGATCGTCGGCGCCGAGGGCGCGAACGGTGTCACCAATGAAGGCGAGCTGTGCCTGAAGGGCTACTACGGCTGGGACTTCCTCAACGACACCAAGCTACTGACGCCTCGCCTGACCAAGCCGATGATCCGGCGCCAGCGCGGCGCGGATTTCGAGGCCGTGTCCTGGGACGAGGCGATCGATTTCGCGGCGACCCGCCTGAAGGCGATCAAGGCCGCGCACGGGCCGGATTCGATCATGGTCACCGGTTCGTCGCGCGGCACGGGTAACGAGTCGAACTACATCGCGCAGAAGTTCGCTCGCGCAGTGATCGGCACCAACAACATCGACTGCTGCGCGCGCGTCTGCCACGGCCCCTCGGTCGCCGGCCTGATGGTCACGTTGGGCAACGGCGCGATGAGCAACTCGATCAATGAGATCGAGGATACGAAATGCATCCTGGTGTTCGGCTACAACGCGGCCGACTCGCACCCGATCGTCGCGCGCCGCATCATCAAGGCGAAGGAGAAGGGCGCCAAGATCATCGTATGCGACCCGCGCTACATCGAAACCGCGCGTCTGGCCGACCTGTACCTGCCGCTGAAGAACGGCACCAACATGGCCCTGGTGAATGCCTTCGCCAATGTGCTGATCAACGAGAACCTCTACAAGCCCGACTTCGTGGCGCAGTACGCCGAGGGCTTCGAGGAATACAAGGCGGCGGTCGCGAAGTACACGCCGGAATACACCGCCGAGATCACCGGCCTCGATCCGCAACTGGTGCGCGATGCGATGCGGATGTATGCCGGCGCGCCGACGGCGACGATCCTGTGGGGCATGGGCGTCACGCAGTGGGGGCAGGCGGTGGATGTGGTGAAGGGGCTATCGAGCCTCGCCACGATCACCGGTAATCTCGGCCGGCCGAACGTCGGCGTCGGCCCGGTCCGCGGTCAGAACAACGTGCAGGGCGCTTGCGACATGGGCGCGCTGCCCAACACGCTGCCGGGCTACTACCCCGTCACCGATGCCGCGGCGCGTGAGAAGTTCGCCAAGGCCTGGGGTGTGCCGAGCATCCCTGCCGAGAAGGGCTTTGGCATCACCGAAGTGCCGCACAAGATCCACGAAGGCAAGCTCAAGGCCTACTACATTTTCGGCGAAGACCCGCTACAGACCGACCCGGATCTGGGCATGCTGCGCGAGGCCTTCTCGAAGCTCGACCTGATCATCGTGCAGGACATCTTCATGACGAAGACCGCGATGATGGCCGACGTGATCTTCCCGGCGACCTCCTGGGGCGAGCATGAGAACGTGTTCTCCAGCGCTGACCGCGGCTTCCAGCGTTGCTACAAGGCGGTGGACGCGAAGGGTGACGTCAAGGACGACTGGGAAATCCATAGCCTGATGGCGACGGCGATGGGCTACCCGATGAAGTACAACAACGCTCAGGAAATCTGGGACGAACTGCGCAACCTGTGCCATCTGTATACCGGCGCGACCTACGAGAAGATGGCCGACCTGGGTTATGTGCAGTGGCCCTGCGAAACCGAGGATCACCCGGGCACGCCGTGGCTCTACAAGGGCAACAAGTTCGACACCCCGAGCGGCAAGGCACTGCTGTTCGGCACCGAATGGCGCCCGCCGCTGGAGAAGGTGGATGCCGATTACCCGCTTGGCCTCTGTACGGTGCGCGAGGTTGGCCACTACTCCTGCCGTTCGATGACTGGCAACTGCACCGCGTTGCAGACGCTGGCCGACGAGCCGGGCTATGTGCAGATCCATCCGGACGATGCGAAAACCTATGGCGTCAAGGACCAGGCCCTGGTCTGGGTGTCGTCGCGCCGCGGCAAGGTGATCACCCGCGCCAACCACAACGACCGCGTCAACAAGGGCGCGGTCTACATGACCTACCAGTGGTGGATCGGCGCCTGCAACGAACTGACCGTGGATCACCTGGACCCGATCTCGAAGACGCCCGAGTACAAGTTCAGCGCGGTGAAGGTCGAGGCGATCGCCGATCAGGCCTGGGCCGAGAAGTATGTGCAGACCGAGTACAGCAAGATGAAAGCGGGCATGCGCAAGGCGGCGATGGCCGGCTGAGCGCGACGGCGACCGGACTTGACGGCCCGGTCGCCACGCTTTGCTCCACTAGAAGGTTCGCCATGTATGACGATGTGCTAGAGCGCCTCCCTGATGCCTTGCAGGAAGTCCGCATCCTGCGGCACTCCGCGGTGGGCGTGGAAGACTGTGCCGACGAGGTGGCGGAGGAGTGCCCGGTGGCGCTGGTGTTCAACGGCATCTCGCATGCAGTGATGATGGCGACGCCGGCGGATCTGGAGTACTTCGCGCTGGGCTTTGCGCTGTCGGAAGGCATCGTCAAGGACAGGCGCGAGGTCTTCGATATCGAGGTGTTGCCGCATGCCGATGGCGTCGAGGTGCAGCTTCGTATCGCGCAGTCAGCCTTCGCCTGCCTCAAAGCGCATCGTCGCAGCCTTACTGGGCGTACCGGGTGCGGTGTCTGCGGCACCGAGAGCCTGGGGCTGCTCGACCTCGCCCCGGAGCGCGTCACCGCCCGTCCTGATTTTTCGATCGACCATCCACGGCTGCAGCACATCCTTGCCGGCCTGCCCGGACATCAGGCGCTGACACGTGCCACCGGTTGCGCACACGCAGCCGCCTGGTGCGACGCGCAGGGAGAGATCGTGCGAGTGTTCGAGGACGTCGGGCGGCACAACGCGCTCGACAAGCTCTTCGGCTGGATGGTGAAGTCCGGCATCGATCCGGCTGGCGGCTTGGTTTTCCTCACCAGCCGCGCGAGCTTCGAGCTGGTGCGTAAATGCGCGCGCATGAACGTGCCGCTGATGGCGACCATATCGGCACCCACGACGTTGGCGATTCGCATCGCGCAGGCGGCGGGCATCCGGCTACTGAGTTTCTGTCGCCAGAACGGCTTCGTCGAGTATCCGGCTACGGACGTCGCGCCTCAGCACTGATCGGCACCTGCCTGTCTCTGCTCATCGAGCATCACGCCGCTGGCCGGCGAACAAAACAAAAAGCCCCGGGTTCGCACCCGGGGCTTTTTCTTTACGGCTTCAGCCTAAGCGATCAGGCAACCTTCTTGCCGCCCTTCTTGGCAGCCACCGGAGCGGCTTCTGCCTCGTCTTCGCGTTCGTACGCTTCGACGTAGGCACGGCCGTAGTAGCTGTCGAGCAGGATCTGCTTGAGTTCGCTGATCAGCGGGTAGCGCGGGTTGGCGCCGGTACATTGATCGTCGAACGCATCTTCGGCCAGCTTGTCGACCTTGGCGAGGAAGTCGGCTTCGGACACGCCAGCAGCCTGGATCGACGCCGGGATGTTGAGGGTCTTCTTCAGGCCATCAACCCACTCGACCAGCTTCTCGACGCGCTCGTGGTCACGCGACGCTTCGATGCCGAGGTGACGGGCGATCTGCGCGTAGCGGGCAACGCTCTTCGGACGGTCATACTGCGAGAACGCAGCCTGCTTGGTCGGGATGTCGACCGCGTTGTAGCGGATGACGTTCGAGATCAGCAGTGCGTTGGCCAGGCCGTGAGCGATGTGGAACTCGGCACCCAGCTTGTGCGCCATCGAGTGGCAAACACCCAGGAAGGCGTTGGCGAACGCGATACCAGCGATGGTGGCGCCGTTGTGCACTTGCTCGCGGGCCTTCGGATCCTTGGCACCGTTCTCGTAGGCGGACGGCAGGTAGTCCTTCAGCAGCTTGAGCGCTTGCAGGGCTTGTGCGTCCGAGTACTCGTTGGCCATGATCGAAACGTAGGCTTCGAGCGCGTGGGTCACGGCGTCGATACCACCGAAGGCGGTCAGCGACTTGGGCATGTTCATGACCAGGTTCGCGTCGACGATCGCCATGCTCGGCGTCAGTTCGTAGTCGGCGATCGGGTACTTCACGCCGGTCACTTCGTCGGTCACGACGGCGAACGGGGTGACTTCCGAACCGGTACCCGAGGTCGTCGGCACGGCAACCATCATCGCCTTGACGCCCAGCTTCGGGAACTTGTAGATGCGCTTGCGGATGTCCATGAAGCGCAGCGCGAGGTCCTCGAACGCAACTTCCGGATGTTCGTACATCACCCACATGATCTTCGCAGCGTCCATCGGCGAACCACCGCCCAGCGCCAGGATCACGTCCGGCTGGAAGGCGTTGGCCAGCGACAGGGCCTTGCGCACCACGGCCAGCGTTGGGTCGGCGGCGACTTCGAAGAACACTTCGACTTCCATGCCCAGGCTCTTGAGCAGGCGGACCGGCTCATCGACATAACCGTTTTCGAACAGGTAACGGTCGGTCACGATCATGCAGCGCTTCTTGCCCTGCAGGTCGTCAAGGGCGAACGGCAGACAGCCGCGGCGGAAGTAGATCGACTTCGGAAGTTTGTGCCACAACATGTTCTCGGCTCGCTTCGCAACGGTTTTCTTGTTGATCAAGTGCTGGGGACCGACGTTCTCGGAGATCGAGTTGCCGCCCCACGAACCGCAACCCAGCGTCAGCGAAGGTGCAAGCCGGAAGTTGTAAAGGTCACCGATGCCGCCTTGCGACGACGGGGTGTTGATCAGGATACGCGCGGTCTTCATCTTGTCGCCGAAGTGGCGGATGCGATCCTGCTGCAGATCCTGGTCGGTGTAGAGGGCCGAGGTGTGGCCGATACCACCCATGGTGACCAGCGCGACAGCCTTTTCGCAGGCGTCGTAGAAGTCCTTGGCGCGGTACATGCCGAGGCAGGGCGAAAGCTTCTCGTGTGCAAAGGCTTCCGCGTCGTCGATGTCGGTCACTTCACCGATCAGCACCTTGGTGAAGGGCGGCACGGTGACGCCGGCCATCTCGGCGATCTTGATCGCGGACTGGCCAACGATTGCTGCGTTCAGGTGACCGTCAACCAGAATGACCTTGCGGACAGCCTCGGTCTCCTTCTTGCTCAGCATGTAGCCGCCGTGGTGGGCGAAACGCTCACGCACCGCGTCGTACACCTTGTCGACCACGATCACGGACTGTTCCGACGCGCAGACGACGCCGTTGTCGAAGGTCTTCGACATCAGGATCGAAGCAACCGCGCGCTTGATGTCGGCGGTTTCGTCGATCACGGCCGGGGTGTTACCTGCGCCCACGCCGATCGCCGGCTTGCCGGACGAGTAGGCGGCCTTCACCATGCCGGGGCCGCCGGTGGCGAGGATCAGGTTGATCTCGGGGTGACGCATCAGTGCATTCGACAGCTCAACCGTCGGCTCGTCGATCCAGCCGATGATGTCCTTCGGTGCGCCAGCGGCAACGGCTGCATCCAGCACCAGCTTGGCTGCGTAGCAGGTGGCCTTCTTCGCGCGGGGGTGCGGCGAGAAGACGATACCGTTGCGGGTCTTCAGTGCGATCAGCGCCTTGAAGATGGCGGTCGAGGTCGGGTTGGTCGTCGGGACGATGCCGCAGATGATGCCGATCGGCTCGGCGATCGTCATGATGCCGAATTCCGGCTCTTCATCGAGCACGCCGCAGGTCTTCTCGTCCTTGTACTTGTTGTAGATGTACTCGGATGCGAAGTGGTTCTTGATGACCTTGTCTTCCAGGATGCCCATGCGGGTTTCCTCGACGGCCATCTTCGCCAGCGGGATACGCGCATCGGCAGCAGCCAGCGCTGCGCTGCGGAAGATCAGGTCAACTTGCTCCTGGGAGAAACTGGCGAACTTCTGCTGGGCAGCCTTTACTCGCACCAAGAGGGCGTCGAGCTCGGCGACATTCGTAACGGTCATTACAATGCTCCTGCATCAAGGGGAATCGGGCGCAGTGTCGGGGGAGCCTTCGGGATCCGCGCGGGGATGTGCGCGTATCGGTTGGCGGCAGCGGCCTGCGTATGTTTTCCGCGGAGTATAAAGATCGTGCAGAAAGTGAATATGATCTAGGTCAGTCGCTGTGGCGCCGCAGCAATCCTCGTCAAACACGCAGCGCCGCAGCCCTCTGGCACTTCACGCCGGCAAAGGTTCCGGCCATCTAAAACGGCAGGGAGTCGGAAGCATGGATCTGCAACTCGACGGGCTGCGACTGCATGTTCGCAAAGAGGGTAATGGCCCCTGTGTGACGCTGTTGCATGCGCTGGGCGCGAACCACTCGATCTGGGATGCGCAGGCCGAGGCGCTGGCGCAGCGGTTTACCGTGCTGCGGCCTGATCTCCGCGGCCATGGCCGCAGCGATGCGCCCGAAGGTGCTTACACCCTTGACATGCTTGCCGGCGACATCGTCGCGATGTGGGATGCCCTGCATGTCGAGCGCAGCCATGTGGTCGGGATTTCGCTTGGCGGTTTTGTTGCGCAGCACCTCGCGCTGGGCTGGCCTGAACGCGTCGGGCGGCTGGTGCTGGCGGACACGTCGAGCGGCTACCCGCCGGAGGCGGCCGCCCAGTGGCCGGCTCGGATCAGGACGGTGCTGGAAGACGGGCTGCATGGATTGGTGCCAGCCACCCTTGAGCGCTGGTTCACCGCACCGTATCGCGAAAGCCACGCGGAGCGCGTGTGCGAAATCGGCCGCATCATCGAAACGACCCCGCGCAAGGGTTATGCGGGTTGCTGCCACGCGATCGCCGGGCTGGCGACCACGAATCGTCTGTCGCAGATCGCGGCCCCGACGCGGGTTGTGGTCGGCGAACAGGATGTCGGTACGCCCTTGGCAATGGCTGTCTCTTATACACATCTGACGCTGCCGACGACTGTCGAGTGTAGATCTCGGTG